>NZ_VHIK01000046.1:0-77487 GCF_006680105.1 Bacillus sp. B4EP4a | reverse complement strand
TTTACATATTTCGTTGTCGTTTTTTCAGGCGTTACTGCCGTTGATCCCGATCCTGGCTTTGCCATCGATAGATATTTGGTGCTGACATACCCGTCCTTACCATTGGCTTTGACTTTGGCCCAGCCATTGGATTCCGAATACACCGTCACTTTCGTTCCTTTTGAAAGGATGGCGACTATGCTTGCGGTAGCTTTTCCACTTTTTCGCATATTGAGGGAACCCGTAACATATTTCGTCGTCGTTTTTGCAGGTGTGGCTGACGTTGCTCCCGATCCTGGCTTTGAAGCAGACAGATATTTGGCGCTGACATATCCATCCTTACCATTGGCTTTGATTTTCGCCCAGCCATTAGCTTCCGAATAGACCGTCACTTTCGTCCCTTTAGAAAGGATGGCGACAACGCTTGCGGTAGCTTTTCCACTTTTTCGCATATTGAGGGAGCCCGTGCTCACATTCACATATTTCGTTGTCGTTTTAACCGTTACCGCAGCTTTGGTTACCGTTCCTGGCTTCTTTGCCGTTAGATACTTCGTACTGACATATCCTTCTTTTCCATTGGCTTTGATTTTCGCCCAGCCTTTGGACTCCGAATACACCGTTACCTGTGTGCCTCTTGTCAGCTTTGCGACTATGCTGGCACTATCTATCCCGCTTTTCCGCATATTAAGTGAACCTGTGCTCACATTCACATATTTCGTTGTCGTTTTAACGGTCGCCGCAGCTTTGGTTACCGTTCCTGGCTTCTTTGCCGATAGATACTTCGTACTGACATATCCATCTTTTCCATTGGCTTTGACTTTCGCCCAGCCTTTGGATTCCGAATACACCGTTACCTGTGTGCCCCTAGTCAGCTTCGCGACCATGCCTGCACTATCACTGGCGTTTTTTCTCATATTCAGTGAACCTGTGCTCACATTCACATATTTTGTTGTCGTTTTAATCGTTACTGCACTTTTCGATAAAGTCCCTGGCTTCGTTGCCAATAAATACTTCGTACTGACATATCCATCATTTCCATTGGCTTTGATCTTCGCCCAGCCTTTGGACTCCGAATACACCGTTACCTGTGTGCCATTTGCCAGCTTTGCAACTATGCTTGCATCCTCCGCCCCGTCTTTTCTCATATTGAGCGAACCGGTACTTACATGTACAAACATGAAGTCCTCAATACTGGCCTGTTCCGCATGTAGTGGAGCTGCAGATATTTTTTCTTCGAAAGCAACTGTAGACAACACTGCAAAACAGAAAGTTGGTATAATTAATTTCTTCATCTCATTCTCCCTACTAAAGAATTATGTTTTTAACATTTATTTAAATATCGGTTAAATTCAGTATAATAATATAGGCATATATGCTCATTCGTCTAAAATATATCATATTCCTTTAGATCTATAGGGAGATAAAGGAGATTGTAACATAATAGTAAACTAATAGACATTTAAGTAATAAAATAGAAATATTCGCAAAGAAGCTTACCCGGCAAGCAAATGATGAATATAAAGTATATTGATATAATTACTTACCACTCAAATTAATGCCTATGAGACGAGCATCTTTCTGCATTTACCGAATATACATAAAAGGTGAGCACACGATCCTTAGTATTTGACGGATCGAGGCAATAACCTATATAATTACTGTATATAACTTATAAGAATCCTTCTGTTAAGGGGAGTAGCTATACAATAAAGTCGTCAGTACAGGATTGAATCCTCGGCTTTATTGGCAACTGATTTTAGTTGTTTGCAAGACCTTGCCGATTATTTGGTGAGGTCTTTTAATTTTTTTAAAGACGGTATGACCAATAATCGGTTATACCGTCTTTTTTGATTCGAAAAATTGCACAATAGAGGTGAAAAGTATGCAGAACTATAATGAATTAGCTCAAAGCGTTAAGATTTCCGATGATAAAAAGCATATATTGCTTGATGCCGACCCATCTTTATCACTTATCGGAAAAGGCCGCAGCGCATATGTATTCAAAATACATTCCACCAATAAGGCACTAAAAGTGTTTTTCCCGGATCATTCTCACACAGCTAAAGTTGAAGCTGAAATATACAAAACCGTCCAATCCATCGAATACTATCCAACCCTATATGATGCGGGGGTAAGTTACCTGGTTATAGATCACATTGAAGGCAACACTCTTTTTGAATGTTTAACATTGGGAATCCCGATAACGGAAGAAAACATTGCAGAGATAGACCATGCCCTGCAATTGGCAAGGAAAGAGGGATTGAACCCTTCGGATATCCATTTACGAAACATCTTCATCACTTCCGAAAAAAAGGTGAAGATCATTGACGTTGCAAGGTTTAAGCAAGTGAAATCCTGCAATCAGTGGCACGACTTGAAAAGTGCATTTCACCTTTTCTATTCGAAGTCATTTTTTCCGAAGAAGATCCCCAGCTTCATACTGAATTCCATTGCAGCGATTTATAAAAAGAGATTTCTGCCCATCTGATCCTTACTATAAAAAAATCACATTGGAGGCATATATGAAAAAAATAATGACCATTGCTCTGCTGTCCATCCTTACATTAAGCGGATGCTCAGCTTTAGAAGAAGTCAATTCATCATTGGAGTATGCAGATAATGCGACGGAGTATGTAAATACCGTTAAGGAATTTTCCAATGAGGTGCCTGCATTGTCACAGGACGCCGTCACGAATGCCGAAGCAAGAGCAAATCTTGAAAAAGAACTGGAATTGATGAAAACGGAGATTGAAGAATTCAATGCAACGGAACCACCCCAAATCGCTGAAGGCATCCATGAGAAGATCGTCAGCTCGAATCAACAGCTTTCGGATGGAATTGAATTATATCTGAATAATATTGAAAATGGCCAAATTGACCCTAAGGCATTGGAAGATTCAGAGATAATGAAATCAATCGATAATATAACAGGATTGGCAAAACAAATTGAAGAATTGGGGAATTAAGCATCCTGCAATGAATAAAATCGAATCGCTTGAAACAAATTATTGACATGAAACCAAAAGGTTTTATATAATCAACAAAGCAAAACCAATTGGTTTCATATTTTCAGTTAAAAAGGAGAATCAGTATGGAAAATCAACATACACTACAGGATATCAAGAAGACGATTATTCTTGAAGCCCCTATCCAACAAGTTTGGGATACAGTTTCGACTGCAGAGGGCATAGCTTCATGGTTCATGCCAAATGATTTTCAACCGAAAGTGGGACATGAGTTCCATGTGCAATCACCTTTTGGTCCATCTCCTTGTAAGGTAACGGAGTTAGATGTTCCTCATCGTCTTTCATTCAGTTGGGATACGGACGGTTGGTTCATTTCCTTCATTTTAAAAGAACTGGATGGCAAAACGGAATTTACCCTTATTCATGGTGGTTGGAAAGAGCCTGAAACGATTCTTCCGAAACCGAATGAAAAAAGCTCAGTGATTCGCGATAGAATGGATCATGGCTGGGAACAGATCGTTCATGCAAAACTTAAAAAGGTTGTTGAGGGCTAAGTGTCTGCAGCAGAAAAGCATGATGTATTTCAGGCTATCGCCGACCCAACCCGCCGAAAGGTCCTGCAATTGCTTGCTGAAGGGGATTTACCCATTTCGAAAATCACTTCTCACTTTTCCATGAGCCGTACAGCGATTGCCAAGCATCTTCATATCCTTTCTGAAGCTGAATTGGTCAGTGGCCGGAAGGTAGGCAGAGAGAAACGCTTTCGGCTTCAGCCAGAACCTTTAGCGGAATTGAAACAGTGGCTCTCTTTTTATGATCAATTCTGGGATAACAAATTATCCATCCTTAAACATGTGATTGAAAATTCAGGGGAAAATGGATTGAAAGTCATCGATAAAGAAAAGGACACGGATGAACCATCATAATGAAGAAAACCCCCGGCGCATTGCACCGGGGGGGTTTTCATTAGTTTATACATCCATCTCCACATTGTGTTCTTTGCGCTTCCTGATGACCATCGTTAGCAATAGTAGTAGATTGAAGACAATGATGCATCCAGTAAGGAACACTATACTCGTTGTCAATGCATCCGCTCCAAGGCTCGTACTCATCGCTTGACGGAAGCCCATGACAGAGTATGTCATTGGTATGAACGGGTGAACATGACTGAAGAAGTTATTGGTCAGTTCCACGGGGAACATCCCTCCACTTGCACCTAGCTGTAATACAAGGAATATCATCGCTAATAAACGACCCGGATTTCCAAATCCTACGGTCAAGAAGGTGACGATGAACATGAAGGTAAGGGAAGTCAGTATGGAAACCCCAATGAATTGCCCCATGTTCTCGACCTGTAAATCCATTCCCCAAATCATGATCGCATCCAACACTAATGCTGAAAGCGTCGCTTGGATAAATAGGACCGTAAATTTACTGAACCACCATGCCACTCCTGAAGTAGGCCTTGTGGAAGGCAAGCCTGTCGGGAATCCCATATTGAAGGCTATAGCTCCTACAAATAAGCCAAGAGACAATACATAAGGAGCCAGTGCATGACCATAATTCGGCACGTCACTGCTTTTTTGTTCCTTAACCTGTGTCGGTTCAGCAATCATGCTGTAATTATCATCGGTTGTTTTGTTTTCACTTATTTCTTCTGCTCCATCACCGAGTTTTTCCGATAGCTCGACCGTTCCATCTTTAAGTGAGGATATGCCATCACCCAATTTACCGGAACCTTCAGCAAGTGCTGATGAACCTTCATTGATCTTACCTGCCCCATCGGCAAGCTGGATGACTCCATTGCTTAAAGTAGGCAGATTGCTTGCCAATTGTTCAGTGCCCTTAACAAGTGCTGATGAGCCATCGTTCAAGGCAGCTGAGTTGGCATTCAGTTCATTGGCTCCACTAGCAAGTTTGCTTGCCCCTTCGCCAACTTGGCTAACACCAAAAGCATACTTCTCAAGACCATCCCCAAAGGAGGTTGACCCTGCTTGAAGTTGTGAAACTCCATCAACCAGTTGACCAGATCCCTCAGTTAGTTTTGATAGGCCATTATTCAAAGAGGAACCGCCTTGTGCTAACTGGTTGATTCCCTTCACTAATTCTGGTGTCCGTTCATTTAAACTTTGTGTTGCCGCCGTTAATTGATTGCTGCCTTCAACAGCCTCATTCAAGCCGCCATTTAATTGGGTTGCACCAGGAATCAATTGTTCTTCAAGTGCGTTCCTTATTGCCGTATATCCGTTTAACGCTGAAACGGCGTTTGGATTGACTTTATTCACCGCATTATTTAAATTGGCCACTTGTTCTGGAAGCTGGCCTAATCCATTCAATACAGGCATTACTTTATCCTTTAATTGCGTTGATAAGTCGGATACACTTGCAGCAAGAGTCGATGCGATTTGTTTTTGTGCTTCCGCTTGGTTTTGAAGTTCATTTTGAATGGCCCCGATTAATTCGGATTGTTGTTCACTGGTCATGCCTTTGAATGCTTCCGTATTTTGAACGGCATTGATCGTGCTCTGACCATTATTCGCAATTGTTGATTGAAGTTCCGTTAAGGCCGCTTGACTGTTATTGAGGTCATCAGTAATGCCAGATACGGTACCGGACGCGCTGCTCCCTGCAGGAACCGCTTTTTGCAATTGATTTACACCGCTTTGAATGCTTGTCAGTCCTTGCTTAAGCTGACTCAGCTGTTCTTCTGCGGGCAATTGGCCATCCATTTTTTTCAGGCCGTCATTTAACGCCTGGCCTCCTTCTGCCAGTTTATTGATTCCCTCATTTAAACTTTGCTGACCTGCTGCCAATTTTGGAATTCCTGTCGATTGGTCCGTCAGCTGGCTTGCATTTTGTGATAATTGATTCAACCCATCATTCAAATTCGCACTGCCTGTTTGCGCTTGTGCCAATCCCGTATTTAAAGTTTGCGCTCCTGGAACTACTTTGGCGATCCCAGTAGAAAGTTGGGATGAACCTTGTATAAGTGCTTCACTATTATTAGTTAATTCCCCTGTGCCTGATGCAAGTTCGTCCGCACCCTTTTGTAACTGACCGACACCGGAAGTATATTGTGAAATTCCCTTATTTAATTCCGACGCGCCACTTTCAAGCTTGTTGGCTCCTTCCAAAAACTCGCCGACGCCGATTTGAAGTTTATTCGCTCCATCTTTAAAAGTTAATGTGCTGGAAGCTAATTTATTCAGATTTTCCGTCACTTCTTTGTTTCCATCATGCAGTTTTTTTGCACCGTCATCCAGTTTTGATGCCCCATCTGCTGCATCATTGAATCCATCTCCGATTTCATCCAGCTGGGAGAAAATCGCTTCCGCATATTCTTTAGTGACACTTTCGGCAATTTCCGTTTTCAAATTATTCGTTGCCTGTTTTCCGACCGTTTCAGAAACGAAACTGCGTCCAGGATTCACGTCATACGTCAAATTCATTTTTTTTGGCTTATCATCCATGACGGTTGCAGCATTTTTCGAAAAGTCCTCAGGAATGGTAACGACCATATAATATGTACCATCATCAAATCCTTTTTTCGCCTCTTTTTCCGTTACGAAATGCCATTCTAAATCATCATTTTCCTTTAAATTCTCGATTAGCTCATTACCGACTGTTAAGGTTTTACCCTCATATTCCGCCTTCACATCCTTATTCACGACTGCAACAGGTAATTTGCCTGTATTCCCGTATGGATTCCAAGCGGAACTAAGAAATAACCCCCCATAAATAATCGGCACGAACAGTAAAACGATTGCGACACCGACAAGTTTTCGATTTGTAAGGAAAAGCTTCCATTCTTGTTTAAGCATGTTCACTTCATTTCACCTTTCTTTTCACGCAGTACATCACTCAATGACGTTGAATTCCAATTAAGAGTCGGTATGTCCGTGGTGCCAAAGCTTTCTTTCAGCAAATCTGCCACTGTCTGGCTGGAAAAGAACTCTATCAAAAGTTGATCCGCCCGAGAAAACATCCGACGAAGGACGTCCATCCCCTTCTCTGCATACTCTCCATCTTTAAACGCTTTTTCTATAAGTCCCGTATCCGGAAACATCGAAATGGGGCCTTCCATCGCCTCAATAATTTCAAGGTTTTTAATCTTATCTACACTTTTGGCAAGAGTAAGGCCGCCATTATTACCAGGAACGGAAGTGATTATCTGCTTAACGACCAATTTCCTTATGATTTTTTTCAAATAAGAAGGAGACACCTCCAATCGCCTGCTGATCTCATTAGACGAAAGCGGTACATTTTTATCCTGGGTGGAGAGGATAACAATGATGCATATAGCTTGCTCGACCCCTTTTGTTAATTGCAAATCAGTTCACCTCTTTCAGTATCTATGTGGATGTCTGATATCCATAATGGATATTCGGTATCTCTAATTAAAACCCGTTTCATCATAGAAATCAAGTTAATTCTAGAAAAAATTTCTGAAAAAAAGTGAACCCCTTATGACAGCATAATAAGGGGTTCACCTTTCAAGGTTTTTTATAGGTCATTTAGAAACTCATTGACCGCTTCTGGAGTTTTAGCATTTGCACTGTGCAGATGTGCAACCTTTTCCCCATTCTTAAATACTAATAGTGATGGAATTCCCATTACCGTTTGCTCTTCAGAAATCTCAGGGAACTCGTCACGATCGATTGTAAACCACTGTTTGTCTTGATGTTCTTGAGTGATCTCATCGATGAACATGTCTAAACGTTTGCAGTCCGGACACCATGTTGTAGTAAAAATCCCGACCGTCAGTCCCTCTTGATTGATTTGTTCACGGTATTCTTGTTCAGTATTGATATTTTTCATGATCGTCTCCTCCGGGCTTTCTTATCGTCATACTTTAATCCATGAATTAATGTACTCAAGGATTAATATATAATTAATTCCTTTACAGCACAAACGGTTTATCTTGGATCCATCTAACTCTTGCCCGGTTCATGTACCTTTTCTATGCTTTGGGCAAAGCCGCCATTTCTTGGAGTTCTAATCTCTCGTTTATGAAAGAGGAAATCCTTGAAATGAACTCCCTATTTTCATCAATGAAAAGATAATGACAGCTTTTTTCAAAAATGATCAATTCACTGTCAGGAATCTTTTCGGCGATGAGAATGGATGCCTCTACAGGAGTGATCCAATCATGACGGCCGCCTGCCACTAATGTGACCCTTCTCTTTTTAGATCATCTTTTTATTAAAATCCAAAATAATCAAGCAGCTTCCAATTCACCTTTATTATCCTTGGAAAATTTCCTTGCAATAAGACTGACTCCAATCATTACAATCACATTTATGAGGAGAGCGACAAGACCAATGTTCAAATCTTTAATGGCTTGCGGCAATGCCGGAAAAATTGTCCCAATTGTAGCGCTTGTTATGGTTGTATACCCAACAGTGGCTAAACCGGCAATGATGCCCGCTGACGCACCCTCTTTCGTCACGAAGTTTTTTTGCAGGAGACTGGCGATGAAAGATGGGAATAATTGAGTCACCATGCTGTATCCCATCAATAAAAGGGCCACGATCGTATTCCCTCCTGTCAAAGTAAAATACACGGCAATGAGAGCAAGAACAGGTACGAGCAACTTGGCAATGGTCGTAATTTGTTTATCCGAGGCGGAAGGAGAAAAATGCTGATACACGTTTTTGGCAAGCAGCGTCGCTGAACTCATTAAAATCATCGAGCCTGGAACAAGGGCGGTCAATAGACCCGCTGCCCCGATGACCCCCACAAACCAAGGATCGAAGGTATTGATCGAAAGCTTCAAAAGCGCAAGATCCATATCCGACCCTTGCAACCCAGGAACTTTAATGATGGCGGCATAGCCGACAAAGATCGCACCGACAGATAATGCTCCGTAAAGCGGAAGGATGAACGCATTTTTACGGAATGTCTTGGCACTTTTAGCTGTATATGCAGAACCGAATGTTTGCGGCCACATATAGAAACCTAACGTCGTCAAGATGATCGTGGATATAAACCATGAAGCACTCATCCCCATATCCGGTAGTGTCAGGAAATCAGGCTTGACGGCATTGACTGCTTCGAACATCGGCTGGATTCCGCCAAAATAATGAAGCGGAATGTAAATCCCTAAAAATAACGCGACCAAAGCGATCATGATATCTTTGAGAACAGCTGTCCAAACCGATCCATGGATACCTGAAATCATCACATAAACGGTAACTGAAACAGCTCCGATCCAAACGGCGACCGTCGGGGAAATCGAACCATAGGAAGTAGTCGAAACGATGATTCCCAGACCCTTTAATTGCAGCACCAAAAACGGTACCAGGGCCAAAACACCGACGATTGAAACAAGTACCCCCAATAACGGACTTTTGTACTTTTTAACATAAAAGTCTGCTTGTGAAATGAGCTTGTGTTTATTTCCGTAGCTCCAAATGGCAGGATAAATCCAATAAGAAAACAGGTAGCCCAATGCTGCGAACGCCGTTCCGTACAATGCCGGACCGCCTATACCATATGCCCACCCGCTGGAGCCCAGGAAAGTGGAGGTGGAATAGATCTCTCCCGCCAGTAAAATCATGATGATGAAAGGGCCGAACCCGCGTCCGCCGACTGTCCACTGTTCAAGGTCCATGTCCTTGCCTTTTCTTGCCCTAATCCCTAAATAAAGTGACAGCAACAGGAAACTGAAAATAATGATGATCGCAATATTCATTTCTCTTCCCTCTCTTTATTCTTGGGATCTAGCATATAAATGATAAAAACGACTAAAGCGGTAAAGATCAGCCACGAAAAGTTCCAGAAAAAGAATAGCGGCATGCCAAGAATATACGGTTCGATACTATTAGCCCAAAAAGGCCCGCCAAGTATGGCGATTACAGGAATTATAGAAAGAAAATAAATTGGTTTCATGAGATTCTCCTCTTGTCTAATGATATGAACTAAATGTGGTAACACGAAGATTGATATCTTTGATTCATCACCTGCGCAGCAATCGTGAAAAAGTGCGGAGCCGCCGCAGTTACATAGTCCCCCTTTCTGCCGACGTCAATATGTGATATTACTTTTAATCTAGCAATCCGCATGCCAATGTTGGAATTTTCAGAAATAAACGGAGTGAATGGGGTATATATCAAGGAAAGCAGTTGGGCAAAACTTATTATCGAGGATGCATCAACGTGCTGTTGATAGGAGAATCCTTATTAATGAGTAAAAAAAATTTTACAAGTAAAAATTTTTTTCATCCCTTATAGGGAACAAGAGTCTCTTCAGTTTTTTTATTTAATAAACATTCCAGGTGATTTCAGAAATCAGCTCCCTTTCCGCCGACTGTCTGCCAAGCACCATCATAGCAAGCGACTGTGGGGTCTCGGCTAGCCAGTTATTCGGCAGGAATGTCGCAAATTTCTTCAATCTAGTGAGGGTTACAGTAAAAAACATGATGGATCATGCTGAAACACTTCCGAACCTCCTTTTGTCGAAAAAAGGGCTTCTATCTGATTTTTTAAACAAGGTTGATTGGAGCGGGTGTGCGAGACTCCTGCGGGAAAAGCGCGTCCAAGGGAGACCCCACAGGCGCAAAGGCTCCGAGGAGGCTCCCGGACCGCCCGCGGAAAGCGAGTACCTGGAGTGGAAATCAGTAGTACAACCAGGTCTCGTTTAAAAATCATGGTTTGCAATTTTTCGACCATCCACGCCTTACGAACACCTTTGGTCAACAAACTGAAAAAAAGCCACTATCCAGTGGCTTTTTTCACATCATTCATATTGGGAGAGTAAGTTGCCAGGAAACACCAAATTTATCAGATATCCATCCGAACTTCTTACTAAAGGAATAATCACCCAATGGCATAAGCTCTTGTCCGCCATCAGCTAAGCTCGAATAAAGCCTGTCAATTTCCTCTTCACTATCACATGTAAGGAATATTGAAAACGAAGGTGTAAACGTAAATTGATGCTTAACATTGCTATCGATGCACATAAATTCCTGATCTTTCAAGGTAAAGGTGGCCTGCATGACACTCCCCTCTGTACCTGCTTCATTGGCACCATACCGTATCATGCTGGTTATTTTCGATCCTTCGATTAAAGATGTGTAATAATTCATTGCTTCTTCCGCATTTCCTTCGAACATCAAGAAAGGTGTGACTTTCATCATTCTCATCAAACTCCTGTTTCTCTTTAATTAATTTTCTTCATTGAATCACGGCGCCCACCAGTTACCTGAAGCCACGATCATTGTCTGTAATTTTATCGTATTGGCAAAATAGTCATCATCGTCTTGTTTCTGTATCGTCCTATCCCATAATTCGTTGATCCATTGCTGGTTGGAGGAATCAACCATGGCACTCACCATGAATGGAGCAACGAAGGTTGTACTATTCCCTTCTTCCACAGCTCTTCCGTTCAGCGTGTAGCCGGATTGGATATTTTCAGGATTGCCATCCGTTTCCGCTTTAATCCAATCATTCATCTTCTTTAATTGCGGCAGGGCTCTTTCATCACCAGTCAGTAAGTAATCGAGTGTATAGCGCCAAGGGGTCCTGCTGCTGTTCCAGCTGTAATTGCCGTCATTCTCCCCTTCTAAAAAATCAGCTTGAGCCGGTTGGTATTCTCCCCTGGATTGTACAATGAAGTCCGGCATGAGACCTGTATTGCCGCTTTTCTCCTCATAAATCGAATGAATGACCGCATAAGCCTTATCCGTTACATCTTTCCATCCATCAGTCCCGGTTGCCGCCTCAAATGACTTAAAATGATTAAGAAGAAGGTCAGATGAACGAGTCGATTGTCCGTATACCTCATCTTTATCTTCCACCCAGTCCCCTAGCTTAACCAGGGACTGCGACCGATTTATCTCATTCGACATGATCGCAGCCAAGATGTCCTTTGCACTGGCAAGATAGTCGATTTCCCCTTCACTTCCCCACTGGCGATCGGCCAATAATAACGAATAGGCGATATCCATATCGCCATCAGTTGCTGAATCGGCGTCCCCTGGCGTATTGATGATTTTACCCGCCTTATCCTTAACTTGCTGCCATGCCATTAAGGAAGGGTCATTATCACTTCCATGGGCTTTATAAAAACGATAAAGACCATCGAAGTAATGCTTGTCCTGGCTGCCTGCCATGATTGCCGTTATCATCATCCCATACCCATGCGCTTCAGAGACGGTCACTGCATTCTTGGGCTCTGCATATCCTTTATCATTGTAAAAAATATAATATTGATCATTTTCATCAGCTGGCTGCTTAAGATATTCATTTTTCCAGGCTTTATAAAAATTCGCTACGGCAGCATCCAACTCCTCCTGTGAAACATTGTCAGGTTTTATCGTACCCGCCTGATAGACAGTATGCTGAGGAAATGCCCTTTTACCGACAAGCTCTTTCTGTTTGGTTTGAGGTACCAATGCTATCGAAGCAATGATCCCAAAAACGATCACGCCCACTGCTATCAATAAACTTCTTTTTTTCATGGCTGGCTCCTTGAGTTATGCTGCAGTATTCACTGCTATTGTATGTTAGATGGTGCTGTTAAAATATATGTTATCAATTCTTCCTCTATTAAACATGACCTTTCTTATGTAATTGCACTATATCATAAGTTATTTTGGATATTTATGTTATTATAAACGTCGAATTCTGAGTGTTTCTACTTAAGTATTTTAAAAAGGAGTGTTTTAATGAAAAGAATTTGTAATCAGTGCCAAACTGAAATGATAGATGATTGCCAAGTAAATGTTCAAGGCGGAATGTATGGGATAAAGATTAGTCAAAAGAAAGGACTTTTCAGTAGTGTTTCTGCAAACCCTAAAGCATCTGTATGCCCAAATTGTGGTTATGTAGCTTTCTATATTGATGAGTTTAGAGAATTTATTAAGTAAAAATATAAATATATACAGCTAACTGACGTTTGTGAGGATAGTAAGTTAGCAAGTATATATTTATGTTTTGTCCTTATCGCTTAAGGAAGAAATATCAGATTATGCTTTATCATAGCTTATTTAAAGAAAGCCGGTATTAATGGTAACAAGTTTATACTTGAATCAGTAATAAGATTAAATGGTGGTTTGGAGATACATCAATGGGTCGAATGAAGTGTATGACCAAAATATCATTCCACTTTTTTCAATTCCATAACTCCTTTGCCATCCATTGAAATATCCAGTTGCTGATTTATGACTATCGAAAGCGGAAAGATTTCCGACTCTTTATTCGAAAAAATCCACCGCCGTTTCCTTGGACCTAAAAGTAAAAACGAACCTGCTTCATGTTCCCCCATGAAATTCAATCCATCTTCACTTATTTCTTCACCATTCCTTACAGGTACACCATTACTGATCAACTGGTTTCCCAAGGCCCTGACTTCATCTGTCGTAATGTTTATTTCACTGATGCACAGGACGTTTTGAGCTGAAAAATACTTAGCTTCGGATTTGGGTGATACGGAATATCTCGATATGAACTCGACAATGTTGCCTGAAGGGTCTGTAAAATAAAAAGCATGTGCATCAGAATAGCTGAAATAAACTTCGTCATAATCATCTTCTATAGTCAATTCCACTTTTGATTTCGCCCATGCTTTTGCCGAAGTAAATAAATTGGTTGGAATGTTCATGGCAAAATGATAAAAAGGCTTTTCATTGTGATGATATTTTTTGATTTCAAGCACACTTTCCCCTGCCTTCATTTCAAAAACATCATCAGTTTGCGATAGTAACTCAAATCCTAACACATCAACATAAAAATTCCGCATTTCATCCCATGCATGACTATACAAAGTGACCTTATTGATAATCAACGTTTAATCCCCCTTCCACCTAACAAATATTGTAAAGTAATCCTGCATTTGTGCAAACATTCCGTACTTTTCAAAATCATATATTCATATACACGTTGCCCATTTTTACTACTCCAACAATTAGCGACATGCCAACTCAAAAAGGACCACCAAATTCGGTGGTCACTCGTGTCAGCTCCATTGAGTCATTTTTTCATCTTAAAAGGTTCACTCTTTAATTTTCAGGCCCAGCATGGCTGCAAATACTATCGCTTGGTCCGGGGAAACTTCGCATCCATTTAAATCTTCCATGGATACGGTAAGCCTTTGAAATGTAGAACTGCTAATATCAATTCCTTTGAGCGGTGTCCTGGAAAAGTTCACTTCATTTAATCTACATGTTTCGAACTTCACTTTGATGAATTTACACTCATAAAAATCAGCACTTTCCAATGAGCAATGATCGAACTTCACTTGCTTTAAACTGGAATAACCAAAAGCGCTTAAATTCAAGTTGCAATTCTCAAAGTAGACATTCCCTAAACTCGCGTCAGACAGGTTAATGCCTAATAGTTTGGACTCTTTGAATTCCACCCGATGAATCGAGCCGCCCATGAAATCGGCATTCGTCAAATCGCAATGATCGAAAATAACATCCGTCAGCTCGATATTCCTGAATGATACATCGCTGAATGTCACATTTTTAAAAACTACCTGTGATAATACGATTTTGTCCATCTTTTCTCTATCGATCGTACAATTGGATATGATACATGAATCCAGATAAGGCTCATCTTGATAATATATTTCCTGAAAGTTCGCTTGAGTTAAGTCTTGAGGGATCTTTGGCTGTTCAATTCTGATTTTGCCTGACATCTTATCACCTTTTCACTTTATTTCTTCAATCACTGGATAACTTTTTTCCAACCGCATCACACTTCTTTACCGGAAGCGGTATGATTTATTTTTTAAAGGTCTGAACCGATATGGGTCCACCGCTGGTAATATACTAACCGTAAGCTATATTTCAGTGAAGTTCAATCTAAGAATTTCGCAAAAATGACTATTTTTTTTCGGTATTTTGTGTCATCTTCCATCAACATTTTGCAAAAAAAACTGCCTCATCGGCAGCTTTTTAACTTTAAACTTCAGTATGTAATCCTGTTGGCATCAGGAAATAATATAGCGCTGCACCCATTATGGCCATCATACCGCCTATCAGAAAGAAAGCTTGAAAGATATTCCCTCCCACAGTTGAGGAATTGGATACAAAACCAGTTGAAAGCAGAAAAAGGACACCCAACCCCAACAAGAAAAGAGCCATTTTTTTAATACTTCTTTTGAATAGGATATATCCCGTAAGTATGATTAAGTACGATGCTGCAAGGACCATAAGAAATGGAAATAACGGTTTGAATTTTGCGGCATACACGAAATAATCGAAATTCGAAATATCATTTGCATCCATCGCATGATCATCATTTACTTGTGTGAAATGCGTGGAATACTTCCATTCCCAAGGGTTATCCAGAATTTCGCTTCCTTCATACCAGGTACAAAATGAAAAAAGTAAAAGGAAAAATGCAGCGATTATCATTTGCAAAAAATTATTAAAAGTCAATCTCATCTCCTCCAGCTGCCATTATACCAATAATTGGTTTATGTTTAAATATGCCGGTTAAAGCAATATGTAAACATACACTGGTTTATGAATAATATAAAATAACCTCTTTTAAGGAGCGTTTGGGAATATGACATTTCGTGGAGAAGACCTCCTTCTTTCAGGAGCATGGATACTAGGTATTGGTTCACTTATTGATACAATCGGGCAGACCCAGCAAACCTTCACCCATAGCGATCAGGGGAAAGATTTAATCGTAAAAGGAAATGGGATTGAAGCATTCGGAAATTCGTTGCAGGCCATCGGGAGAACTAAGCTGTTTAAACCTGAGAGGGAGTTAGCACAAATATATACCATCTTCGGTGCTTGGCTTGAGGCTGCTGGTAATAGTACAAATGCAGTTGGAGTAAGTATTGAACTAAATGGTGCTGAGGAAGAGGGAACAAAAATAGATACCCTTGGCAGTGGAGTCCAAGGTCTTGGCGCAGCTTTTGAAGCAGTAGGTGCATTTCTTGAAGAGGATTCATCCTATAGGGCCCTTGCAATTACAGGAAATAGCTTCATTTCTTTAGGCTCTTTTTTAGCAGCGATCGGTAATATTTACGTTTTAAACGAAAAAAGTGTAATTGGAGAACAGATTCTATTGGTCGGTAGCTGGATTCAAGTTATTGGTGCATTTATATTAATTCATGCCATTACCCTTGAGGTTGAACACATTGAACAAGAGAAACATGAGGAAAATCCGAAAAATGGAAACGGCAATTCCTATCCCTATTCATATAATAATTATTAATACCTGATTAAGGGCTAGCTAAAGATGGATGTCGTTAGCTTTTATTTATCATATAGTACAGTTGCTTTGCCATTTTCCTTCATCTTACCAACTAACGAAAATACTTAAGGTGCCACCAATTCAACTTTCATCCTCTGGGTCTTCAAAGTAAACAGCAGAATGTTCCTTCCCACCGGCGAATGGGTGCTTGTCGGCATAGAGGATGGTAACTCCTCTGTCCCTTAATTTTCTGGTGATCTCATCAACCTGATGACGGGAGGTGGCGTGAAAGGCTAAATGGTTAAGACCCACTTGTCCCCGATGATAGGGAATGTCAAGATACCTTGTTTCGCTTGTACAAAAACAATGTACATATCATCCAATCTCCAACTCTTCCCGCTTTCCCACTCCTGGAATGGCTCATAATTCATTTCCTCCAAAAACCAGCCCCAAAAATCAACGGTCCTATTTAAATTTGAAACATTCAGCTCAATATGATGAATAAATCCCTTTGACAACTCTCTTCCTCTCCTCATTATCGCTTTTCGTGAATTGGCGTTACTCGTGAATTTGGTGCTTTTACTCTTGAGTTTGGGCCTTTTACTCGTGATTTTTCGCCTTTTAATAGTGAGTTTGAGGTATTTACTCGTGAATTTTGGCGTTTTACTCGTGAGTTTACGCCTTTTACTCGTGAATTCTGCTATTTTACTCGTGAGTTTACGCCTTTTACTCGTAAGTTTCGGCGTTTACTCGTGAATTTGGGCGTTTTACTCGTGAATTCTGCTATTTTACTCGTGAGTTTTCGCCTTTTACTCGTAAGTTTGGCGTTTACTCGTGAATTTTGGCCTTTTACTCGTGATTTTTCGCCTTTTACTAGTGAGTTTGAGGTATTTACTCGTGAATTTTGGCGTTTTACTCGTGAGTTTTCGCCTTTTACTAGTGAGTTTGAGGTATTTACTCGTGAGTTTCGGCGTTTTACTCGTGAATTCTGCTATTTTACTCGTGAGTTTCGGCGTTTTACTTGTAAATGGGCGTTACTCATGAGTTTGGTGCTTTTACAAAATACAAATCCGAGTGGACAGAATGGATTTATTTTGTTATTATAGTTACCGAGGGTAACAATTACTAAAGGTAACTATATATTGTGTATAAGGGGTGTTTCTGATAGAGACTTACCAAAAGTTCTTTCAGCAATTTTTGCTGCTGTACCGTCCGTTTGAAAATAATCTTAATATCCAGCTGGGCAAGCATGATTTACACAGGGCGCAATGGTCGATTTTACATTTCTTATTCAATTATGATTCGGCAACGCTTGTAGAGCTTGCCAATTATCAAGGTGTGGAAAAACCAACGATTACGAGGACCATTGCCCGCTTGGAAGAACTGGGGTATGTCGAGCATGTGCCCAGTAAAGATAAACGCGAGAAAAGAATGCGGCTTACTGAGCTTGGCAAAAAGATCTACAGCGAAGTCCGCGTGACAATCGATCAATACGAACAGGATATCTTGAAAGGAATCACTGAAGAGGAACAACTTGCAGCCATACGTATCATGGGCGAAATAAGAAATAACATTATAAAGTAAGGGGATAATAACATGGATCAATCCAGAGCCAGACTGTGGACGAAGGACTTTGTCATCGTTTCGACCATCAATTTTTTCATCACATTAATTTTTTATTTACTGATGGTCACACTTGCCATCTATGCTGTTAATGAATTGGATGCTTCTACAAGCGAAGCCGGACTCATATCGGGTATTTTTATAATCGGGACGTTAATCGGACGTCTGTTCATTGGCCGTTTCATTGATTCAATCGGCCGCAAGAAAACATTATTCATAGGTTTGATCTTTTTCACTTTGACAACACTTCTATATTTTGTGGACCTCGGAATTGGCTTCCTGCTTGTTAACCGCCTGATCCATGGGATGGCGATGGGGATGGCGAGTACTGCGACAGGAACAATCGTCGCGCAGATCATCCCGGCAACACGAAAGGGAGAAGGCATCGGCTATTACAGCATGAGCGCGACACTTGCGACGGCAATCGGTCCTTTCATCGGTCTGTATATGGCTCAACATACAAGCTTCCAAGTGATTTTCAGTTTCTGCCTGGCTTTAGGGGTGATCAGCTTAATTACTGCATTCTTCCTTTATGTCCCGGCATTGAAAGTGACGGCAAAAGTTACGGAAAGCAAAGGATTCAAGCTTTCCAATTTCATTGAACCTAAGGCTCTGCCCATTTCAATCATTACTTTGTTATTGGCATTCTGTTATTCCAGCGTCCTTTCTTTCATCAGTTTCTATGCCATCGAAATCAATCTGGTCAATACAGCAAGCTTCTTCTTTGTCGTTTACGCAGTCGCTGTATTGTTATCACGTCCTTTCTCTGGACCGTTAATGGACCGCAAAGGATCGAACTTCATTATGTATCCGGCGTTCATGCTTTTCGGGATCGGCTTGCTGCTTTTAAGTATCACAACGAATAGTTTTACTTTACTGGCAGCTGGTTTCCTCATCGGCCTTGGATTCGGTAATATGCAATCAAGCTCGCAGGCGATTGCCGTTAAACTTACACCGCCTCACCGAATGGGGATGGCAACGTCCACCTTCTTTATCATGCTTGATGCAGGACTTGGATTCGGCCCTTATATTCTCGGATTCATCATTCCAGTAACAGGTTACAGCACACTTTATGTCATCCTGGGCGTTGTGGTCATCGCAACCTCCGTCCTTTACTACTTCTTGCACGGCAAGAAGGAACGTGCAGCCAGAACGAACTTGGCTTCCATTTAAATGATAATCAAAAAAAGAGATATCCCATTGGGGGATATCCTTTTTTCATTGATAATAGGTCCTTATTTTATTTCCAAGTCATCAAAATAAAGTCCAAAACTTTTGCTGTTCTTTTTATTTATGACTGTTTCACCTTTATATAAAGTCTTTCCAGTCTTTAAATCTGCTATCAGAAGTTTGGCAGGCTTGCTTGATTTGCCCTCTTGATTCATTTCATTTAATAGGAAGTACACACGCCCGTTTTTAAAGGCAGCAGTATATTGTTCTTCCTTATTAGCAGCTATGTCAAGCTCCGTATCATTCGTTAACGTTTGACTGCTGAGGTCAAATGTTTTAATGCGATATTTACCTGATTTCATTTCAACTGCATAAAGGTTTTTCCCGTCTGCATATCCTGATCTTGCCATGTCCAGGCTAAGCGATCCTTTTTTTACCGTTTCTAATTTTTCCGTTTCATAATTATAAGATAACAGCTTGCTTTCTTTTAGTTTTTCCTCATAAGGACCCTCCTCATGATTTACTCCTTTAATTAATGAAATTAAAACCATGTTGTTTGGCCGGGAGGGAGCAACATCAATTGGCATCTCAAAATCAACTTGATTAGGGTAAGTAAAGGTTTCAGATAAAAGGGTTTTATCGCTCAAGACTTTTTTATTAGCTAAATCGATCGTATACAGATGAACTTCTTTCGTTTGCTTTTCATTGTTTGAATTCACATCAATCATCGTTAACACCTGCAGTTTTGAATGGACCAACTGCACATCCCTGACATCAACATTCATGATTCTCTCTTGATCGGGAAGTTCAATTTGGAAAGAAGTTTCTTCTTCGTCTTTCTTCTCCAGTAAACCGATATCAAACTCCGCTTCCATTTTCCCGTTATTCGTAAATTCGCTATTCACCCAAGCGTAAGCCAGAAAATCATCGTCTTCATATAAAGAACTAATGGAATCCTTGCCACGCATAAACGAACGATGCTCTTTTATTAATCTTTCAATTTGATGATCTTGTCCTCCAGTTAAGTTCTCCAAATAAGAACTTTCACTGGCATATGTGGTTGTATTGGATTCAAATCTTAATGATTCATAAAAATTTCCATTTTGAAGCGTAGCATTTATGATCACCGGATCAAGCTCTTTATCACTGCCTTCCAGTGTCTTGAACGTATACTTTGGAAGGCTGGAAGCGGAGGAAGCTACTTTGACATAATAGGTCCCGATGCTTAAGATGACAACCATTCCAATAATGATGCTGCATAAATAACGTTTCACCTTGTTCACTCTCCTTTAATAGTTGTTGTTATACGGTAACGCGATTTTTCAATAACCAAGAACCAAGCCAAACCGATGATCCCGTCACGATGATTCCCAATGCAAGCAGCAGGCCAAATAATTCATTAGGGTAAAAATAGAAATCCCCAAACTCCATTACGAAAACTGGAGCTAAAAACAACACAGCAGCGATTCCGCAATACACCAAGCCCAAAATGATCCCTTTTATACGGAAACTCCTTTCAAACATGATCGCCGTGAATAATATCGACATGATCATAAGACCGATGCCATAGGAAATCAGGAATTGCGTGAAGGTACTCGGGATGATCAATGCCAAAATCGGACTGAATTTCGTGATGGTGGAAGTTGACATTTCCATATTCAAGAACGCTTCCGGTACGTTTGAATTAAATAGCGCATTTTCCATTGGTAAAATGATGATCTGGAAAGCAATCATTCCTAACACCATTAGGAAGATGGCCGTAGCTTTGGAAAGGAAGATCGAAAACCTGGATGTCGGTAACATCAATAAGCGATAAATGAATGTATTTTTTCCAAACCAATCACGGTACCAAATAAGGAAAATGTAAAAAATAAGGGCAACCGCACTAAGCGCAATCGGTCCTACAAACAAGAGGGTATTGGCGATATGGGTAAAATCAATGCCTCCATACTTGGCAATATAAGCGGCTTCCGATAGTTTTTCATTTGAAATAATCTCCCTGGCATCATTAAGAAGGCTCTTCGTTATGAAGATCACTCCTGCAAATTGCGAAACCAAGGTGATCAACAATAAGCTAATATAGATTTTACTGAATCGATTGATTTCAAAGTTCACTAGTTTTATATATCGCATCATGATTGATACACCTCTCTCATTACATCGACTACGGATTTTCCTTCCTCTTCCCGCATTTCTTCTGTATTGAACTCTTTAAGCACTGTACCGTTATCCAATAAAATGACCTTGTCGATTAAATGTTCAATATCACCGATTTCATGGGTCGTGATGATGACTCCCCTATCTTCAATAAGGTGGCTCGCAAAGACATCGGCAATTTGCTCGCGGCTAAACATATCGATTCCCGAAAATGGTTCGTCCATCAGTACATAATCCACGTCAAGTGACAGACCTAGCATCAGGTTGAGCTTGGCTGTATTCCCTTTTGACAATTCCGAAATGCGATTTTCCCCTTTAAGCTTGAAAAACCCCATCAGTTGGTTAGCTCTTTCCGGATTCCAGGACGTATAGAAATCCGACATGAAAACCATGGCCTGTTTAATGGTCATTTGCGGAAGCATGGTCGGTGCGTCCGGAATGAAGGTGATTTTTTCATAACTGTCCTTAGTCATCTTTTGATCATCGATCAGGATTTCACCTTTATATGGCGTCAATCCCATGATCGCTTTGAGTGTTGTCGTTTTACCGACACCATTTATCCCGATCAGGCAGGTGACTTCCCCTTTATTGGCTGTAAATGAAACACTATCCAAGATCTTTTTCCGGCCATAATTCTTGGAGATCTTTTTTACCTCTATCATTTTTCTTCCTCCTCCCTTATTTCTTCCGAGTATTTTTCTTTAACCACACGAAGCAGTTCATCAACTGGTACATTAATCGGACGAATCGCATCGACAAACGTATCGACGGCTGCCAAAATCAATTCCTGCCTTACAGCCTGTAAAATCGTTTCATTCGTCGTGATCTGACTGGGAAAATTTCGTTCAGTATGAATCAAGCCCTGTTCCTCCATTTCTTTATACGCTTTTTGAGCAGTATTAGGATTTATGTTCAATGTAGCCGCCAGTTCTCTTCGGGAGGGAATTTCCTGTCCGGCCACGAATTTACCAATGGCTATTTGTTCTTTAAAATGCCTAACGACTTGCAGATATACCGGTTCCCGGGTATTTACGTTCATTAAAACCACCCCCTATTTATTAAAAAAAGATATGCATAGTGTCTTACGTGTATGTACTAAGTGGTTCATACACCTTATAGATGTACTATACCCGTAATACACTTAAACTGTCAATAATGAATTTCAACAAAATGAAAACCCCGAATGCGCAGTGCAATCGGGGTTTTTTTAAAGGAGATTCTAAAAATCTCATTCGAATAGATGATGCAGCAGCCGATCTTTATCTTCAAAAAACTGTTTCATTAGCAAATAGTGATTGGACTCCTCTAAAGTCACCTCACTCATACCCTCATCTGAAATTTGGAGGATTTTAGCATCCGGGTAGGCCATGATGATCGGGGAATGGGTGGAAATGATGAATTGGGAGCCTTGTTGAACAAGCTCATTTATCCTGGCCAGCATCGATATTTGTCTCAATGGCGACAAAGCAGCTTCAGGCTCATCGAGGATATACAATCCATTGCCTTGAAATCGTTCTACAAAAGCTGAAAAAAACGATTCCCCATGAGATTGCTGATGAAGTGATTTTCCACCGAAGGAATCGATGATTTTCGACCCGAACGATGCCTCCCTGTCCAATTCCTCTATATTCGTAGCTAAATTATAAAAGGTTTCCGCCCTAAAGAAAAAATTATCCTTCGGTTTGTACACGCCTTTTTTCAAACGGAGGTATTCGTCCAAATTGGAATGTGAATCATAATTGGAAAAATTGAAATTCAACGTTCCGCCTTCCGGATTGAAGCCATACGCAATCGCAATGCCTTCCAGCAAAGTGGACTTTCCCATTCCATTTTCCCCGATAACATATGTAACACTGGGATGAAAATCCACTTCTTGAAGGTGCTTGATAACCGGCAGGTCAAGGGGGAAATGGTCATACGAAGATATTCGGTCTCTATTCAGGTAAATGCCCCTGATGTACTGTGAATCATAATCTAGTTTCATTTGTTATCACCTTCTGTAAAATATATTTGGAGCGCTGAAATGTCCAACATTCTTACATTCCACTGGACGCCATTGATTATCCAAATTGATAGATTGATAATATTTGATTCTAAATGACCGCCCACTTTGGATGCAATTCAAATAAACTTCCTGTATTCACTCCCGATTCCTTTATCGGGGCAGCTAACTCCTTATCCACATACCGTTGATGTGAATATTCATTGTCCCATAATGAGGCGGCCAGGTATCTCCCGGATTGCCTTTTTCCAATGGCACCAGACAGCATGCCCGGTGCCATCCCTTTGTTCCATATGTCCTTTTGCACCTGCTCAAATCCGGCTTGTTTATCATTTTCAACAGAACAGTCAGCCACTCGAAGTAATTTCCCCTTGCCAAAAAATTCCGTAATGTCTGTTGTTCCTATATTGAATATTTTCTCGTATATATCGACAGAAATATTTGTATATGTACTTCCTTGGTCACTCTTTCCGAATATTTCATCATGCTGATGCTGCATGAAACTATGATAAGAATAAAGATCTTTCCAAACGGAGAGAATGCCTGCTTCATAGGGTTCATTTTTACTCCACCCTCCGATTTGTCCCATGAAACCAGAACAATGGCGTAATTCCCCCCATCCCTGTTGTGCTTTTGAGAATGAAAGCTTGTTTTCCTCATTCACTTGGCATTTAATCCACTTCATTAACATGATGATCACCACGCTTCGCCCAATGTTTCGCTTTTTCGTCCACCTTTTTTATAAAATCATTTTTCCCGTTTACATATCCTTTGATATCATCTGGGAATTCCGCTGCCAAGCACTGCTTCAGCCTGCTATACTTTTGTGCTTCCTCAGGGTGTGTCAGCAAATAATCCCGAAAAGCGAGGTGTCTGGCTATTTCTTCATGTCCTTTTTGAAACATGTGAATATGGTGCGTCCTCTCATCCCCGCCTTTACGAAAAAACCGCCGTCCAGAGATTCCGTTCTCCCCCATGGCATCATACCCTATCTCTTCCATCTCTTTATTAAAATCAGCCACACATTCCACATCTTTTACCACTGCCAAAATATCTATTACTGGCTTGGCATGGATTGCCGGGATGGCTGTACTGCCAATATGGTATAACTTTATCAATTCTGGCCCGAAAGTATCCTGTAATTTTTGGCATTCATCATGAAATAGCTTGGACCATTCTTCCTTATATAGTACGACCTCGACCTTTCTCATGAAAGCCTCCTTTTAGACGTTCCTGCCAGTTATAATTTATGGCGCTTTCTTCGTTCGCTTTTTTTATGACATTTAATATAAATGGCGCTTTCGCTTTCGTGTACCCCACTATATCTGCAGGATGCTTTTGAGCTAAGGATAATTTTAATTCCTGGTATTGTCTTCGTACGTCAGGATAGCTTCTTAGATAGTCCCTGAATGAAAGTTGATTCTTCCACTGTTCACTTCCGTATTTATAGATATGCAAATGATGTGTTCCCGCTCTCCATTGACCTTTTCTAAAAAAACGCCTTTCGGGAAACTCCTTATGCAGGACAAATTCATACCCAATCGATTTCAAGGGTTCAATGAACATGTCAGCTTCATCTAAATGTTGGACGCCAGCCATGATGTCCAAAATCGATTTTGCTCCCAAGCCTTTGACGGACGTACTTCCAATGTGCTCAACACAAAGGGAATAGTTCTTTAAAACCTCCACTATCCTCGCTTTTTCCTGTTGAAATTCCCTAACCCAATCAGGATTATAATCCTCGATCTTCACTTTCCCCCCCATATAATCACTCAACTTTTCATGTAAAAGATATTGTCAGCCATCATTTTTCATCACGTGACCATTCGACGATATGATCTTGCTCGCTCGGCTCATGATAGGCTCCGACATACACTTTTTCTTTTCCAGTTATTTTATTCGTTCGGATGACTGTATATCTTCCTTTATCATAATTTTTGGTAAGATAATATTTCCGGTATGAAAACTCTTTTTCCGGACCGGTTAATTTTTCTTTAAATTTATAATCTTGCGGCTTGTTCAAGCTCTCTTTCACTACACTTTTTATATTCAGCGGAGTGTCCTCAAGCTTAACGTCACTTCGGATATCGACGCTCCTTGTCTCGGTTTTCCCTGAAGGCACGGATGCGATTTCGATCGTATCTTGGGTTTGTTCCGAGAATGTTTTTGTGACACTGTATGAATAAAGGATATTCATGGAACTTATATTATCTTTCATTTTGCCAGCAAATTCAGGCATGGCAAAATTCAATAAAAAGGTGATCGATATACATACGATTAATAAGGTAAGCGGAATTTTCTTCATATTTCCTCTTTCTCAACTATGTATTCTTGTAATTCAACTTGTTCATTTTCCTTTGGAATAATCCCAAATTTAGCGATTAATAGAATGGCAAGAAAACTGAAACAGCAAAAACTAGTATTATCACTTGTAATAAATGAAGCCGGTATAATACGGGATGCCAATAATGAATTCAAAATATAAGAAAAAAGAAAACCTGAATAAGATAGGCAAATCAGATAGTTTCCAATCAGTATCCGCTTATAATGTGCATACTCCGATTTATTTCCCTTCCTGATACTGACACATTGTCTAAATTGCCTTATGAGACCGTATGTGAAACCAATAATTAATATGACTGCAATGAGAAAATCAATTATTGCTTCCTCCACTTTTTACTCCTCCTTGGTAAATTTGCTCTAACTAACTTGTAAAATATTACATTAAACTCATCATATACCATTTATAATAAAATGATAAATATTTCCTACTTTTATATTGGAGTTGTATCATGAAAATTTTTGCAAAAATTGTATGATCGTTATTTATGGTTACTTCTCTTGTAGGTCGAATCATTCCCGCGTAGGTCGAATTATCCGCTTATGTTGAAAGATGAATACAACTATGTTCTTATTCTTACGTTTAAAGTGAGAATAGGTTTCAATATAAAGGAAAATATACCTAATATTACTTAAGTTACATAAAAAAATACCACCAGATTGGTGGTTACAGTTTGTAGACAAAATGGGTTCTATCAAAATTTTAAAACAAAGTTGATTGGAACGAAAGGTGCGAGACTCCTGCGGAAAAAGCGCGTCGAGGGGAGACCCTGCAGGCGCAAAGAGCGCCGAGGAGGCTCCCGGACCGCCCGCGGAAAGCGAGTGCCTGTAGTGGAAATCGACGTTCTTTTATAAACCTTTATAAAAACTGGTGGTTATTTCAAATCTTTAAATCCGTATTTTTCAAAGATTTTCATGGAGGCTTCCGTTTGGAGATAGTCATAGAATAGCTTGGCTTCCTTAGCATGATCCAGGTCATTGATCATTCCGACGGGATATATGATCGGATCATGTAAATCTGCCTGCGCTGTTGCAATGATTTCAACTTTTGATGAATTGAGCGCATCCGTTTTATAGACGAGGCCTGCGTCCACGTTCCCCGTTTCCACATATGTAAGCACCTGCCGGACATCCTTGGCATATACCAATCGATCTTCAACCTCTTTAAAGAGGTTCATGTTTTCCAAAGTTTGTTT
Source organism: Bacillus sp. B4EP4a (assembly GCF_006680105.1). Taxonomy (NCBI): domain Bacteria; kingdom Bacillati; phylum Bacillota; class Bacilli; order Caryophanales; family Bacillaceae; genus Bacillus; species Bacillus sp. B4EP4a. The sequence continues at coordinate 50,897 of NZ_VHIK01000046.1, read as the reverse complement.
CGCATACTGCCCTGCCGGTACAGACTCTGGAGTGCCAATCGAAATTTTAGCGGCCTTAGTGAGGTCTTCCAGTGATCCGATTCCCTTTTTGGAATCCTTTGGCACCACCAGTACCAGATCATTGCCGACTAAATCGATTCCGTTTTTCTCTTCAATAAGATCTTCCTCTACTAATTTATCAAATTTATCTTCTGCAGCTGAGAAAAACAGGTCAACAGGTGCTCCTTGGGATATCTGCTGCTGAAGCGCTCCAGAGGCTCCAAAGTTATAATGAACTTTCACATTTGCATTCTCTTTTTCAAAAGACTTCTTTATATCATTTAAGGAATCTTGCAAACTTGCTGCTGCCGAAATCGTCAGTTCCACTTTCTCGTCAGCTTGTTGCGTCTGCTTTTCTGCGCTTTTTTCTTCATCACTTGAACACCCTGCCCCCACTATCACAAGCATCATAACCGAAAAAATCATAAGGTATATTTTTTTCAAAGTCCCTCTTCCTTCCTTACTAGTTATAATTAGTTATATCTAATTATAACTAGTATAAGTCGTATAAAAGGTTTTAATCAATGCCCTTTTTGCTGTGAATTTACTTTTTTAAGGACTCTAAGATACAATAAAGAACGGAGGGATGCACATGTCAAAAGAGCTTTCCTATACGATCGAGGAAGTGGCACAGCTTTTAAAGGTATCTAAATTGACAATTTATGATCTTGTTAAAAAAGGGGAACTCCCAGTATTCCGTGTGGGAAGGCAGATGAGAATGGATGCAAAAGACTTGGAGTTGTATATTAATAACCATAAATCCAGTACATCCCCTGCTCCTGTTGCCGAACTCCCTGGAAACGAAGTGAAGGATTCCCTTAACCTTGTCATAAGCGGGCAAGACATGGTGTTAGATATACTAGGTCAGCACATTCAAAAGCACTCCAGCTATAAAACATTACGATCTAACACAGGAAGTCTAAGCGGTCTTATATCCATGTACAATGGGGATGCCGACATCGTTAGTTTGCATATGTTTGATGGAGATACTGGGGAATATAATCTTCCTTATATAAAAAAGATTCTGGTCGGTTATCCTTATATTTTACTTAATCTTGTTTCAAGGAAAGCCGGTTTATATGTTAAAAAGGGAAATCCCTTTGGCCTCACAAATTGGACTGATTTAAAACATAAAGACTTGGCCATCATCAATCGGGAAAGAGGATCGGGAGCACGAATTCTTCTTGATGAGCAGCTAAGGATTCACAGAATATCTTCTAAAGATCTTAAGGGATATGAAAACGAAGAGACCAACCACTTAAGTGTGGCTTCAGCGGTTTCTGCGGGGAAAGCGGATGTGGGTGTGGGAATTGAAAAAGCTGCAAAAATCGTTGGAGTTGACTTTGTCCCATTAATTACAGAACGTTATGACCTTGTTATTTTAAAATCTCCGAAAAACGAAGAGCTCATAAACGTTGTTAAGCGGATTTTATCATCGAATCCATTTCAAGCTGAAATCCAAGCTTTAGGCGATTATGATATTTCTCAGACAGGCTCTATCATATACGAGACATATTAAACAGGAAGGCTACTGATTCAGCAGCCTTCCTGTTACGTATGCATCAAGCCATGGTCAATGATTTCAAACGGTTCTATTTGAAATCACCCCCTTTGAATGCCTTTTTTCGGGTTCTTCTGTTCATATATCTTTGGCAATTCCAAATAGAAGACTAGCATAAGAAGCCTTTTCTTACGGGGAACACAATAACCTCAGCTATAAAGGAGTTTGGGCTGTCGGGCTAGATAGGAAGGCGTACCATTTTGATTAAGGTTAAGGATCAATTTCATGACCTCCACTATTCCCTCAGGTTTCTCCAACTCTATTTCCTTATGATAGGATTCTATGGATGTGCTCCACTTTTTCATTTTTTTCTGATCTTTCAATATACTCAGCAATTGTTTTTCAAAAGGCGTTTTCTGATTAAGTTTAAATACAAGTCCTTGTTGTTTTAAATACTGCAGATTAATTTCCTCCTGCCCCGGAAGCCTGGAGTGAACAAAAATGGGAAGCCTTTTTCGCAATGCTTCGCTAATCGTGACACCGCCTGGTTTCGTAACGATTGCGTCAACTTCTTCATAAAGCCTATTCATTTCAGACCTTGAGGAGATATAAGGCAATGGCTTGATATGAGGTAAGTTCCATGTATCGAGTTCTTCATACAGCTTGTTGTTATTTCCGCAAAGAACTAAATAATCAAAGTCGGTTGAAGTCTTTAACTCATCACCTAAGTTCAAAATCCCTCCCAGACCGCTATTTCCTCCGGATATCAATATTTTGGGCCGTTCTGTGTTTTTTTGAACAGAAGCATTTTTAGTGATTTCCTCGTGCACGGGTATGCCAGTGACCATCATCGTTTGTTTTGGTATTTGACGCATGCTCATCAGCTTTTCTTTTACTTCTTGACTAGGAAGAAAATGGGCGTCTATCCCTTCGCTTCCCCACACATTATTAATGAAGAAGTCCGTGTACACGTTTATTACCGGTGTGCTGCACTTCCCTTTTATCTTTAGCTGACTCAAAAGGTAGGAAGGGAAACCGTGTGTACACACAATTAAATCAGGCTCTTCCTCAGCTATCAATTGTTCCAGTTTATTCATGAATAATTGCTGATACCATTTAAATATCCGTTCCTTTGGCGAGTGCACATAAAACAGATTCTTATAGGCAAGATTATAGGTTGCCGGCGCATAACGGATCCATGTTAGATAACTGCTTGCAATGATTTTTTCTAAAGAAGTATTGGTATAACTGATTAGATCGATTTTTTTATAAGTAATCCCATTTGAATGCTTTTTTAACATATCCATTAATGCCTCTGCAACTTGATGATGTCCCGACTGCATTCGAAAGAGAGGTAAAAACAAAACCTTCTTCATATGTGTCATCTCCTAAGAAATCATTCTGAAAACACGAAAATATATAGCTCATGATATCTTCCTCCTAAAATATCGTTGAACAAATCCTTTTTCATTTCCAACGGTTTATAATAAGGAGCCGACTCAACTTTTGGACATTTGTTTTCTCTTTTTCATGTATTTGATAGTAACATATAGTACGAAAATAATTAAAAATACAACACCTAAATATGGAACATATTTAGGATTAACATCAAAAGCATCACCCACAAAATAACCGGCCACTATAAAAGGAACGGTCCAGAGTAAAGTGCCTAATAGGGAAAATAGGAAGTATTTCCGAAAGGGTATAGATGAGATCCCTGCAAAATATGGACTAATTTGTCTTATACCCGGAATATAAAATCCCAATACTAAGGTTTTTTGTGCATTATCCGTATAGTTTTTCTTTGCTTTCTCCCAGCGTTCACTCGTAATCCCAATGAATCTTCCATATTTATTTATAAATGGATACCCCACATATTTTCCGCATGCATAAGCTGCAAGCATTCCGATAAAGGCGCCGAGAATTGCACACAGCATTGCCAAACCTAGTGAGAGCTTACCTTGGACAGCCAACACCCCAATTAGGAATAGAAGTGATTCTTCTGGAGCAGGCACTCCCACAATGCCGAAGAATAAAAAAAGAAAAATGATCAGGTATCCATATGAATCAATAAAATGTAAAAGCGTATCTATATTCATAATACCCCCAGAATTAGTTATAAGTCTTTTAAAGTAATGAAGCGTGTTCCCTTTTCCTTACTCTCCTGCAGGTAAATTTTTAACATTTCGATCATATAGCCTGGTGCCTCTTTATCCGCCCCCAAGGTTTCACCACAGTCATGAAGCAACAGGATGGAACCTTCCGTCGAAGTGCTTCGCAGTTGATCAAGCAGAGTATTTTTGCAATTTTCGGCCTTCCAATCCCCAAAGATGCCGGACCACATTATCACTCTATATTTCTTACTGAAAATTGGGGTGAATAGATTAAAATGGCCCCATGGCGGTCTATAAAAAACAACCTTTTCATTCGTAACTTCATTTATCGCCTTTTCAGTCATTTCCAACTGTTTCCGTAGATGGATTGGTGATAGCACCCAACTTGAAACATGATGAAAATGATGGATACCGATAGTATGTCCCTCTTCATTCATTCTTTTAATAATCTCAGGATTACTTTTCACTTTATTGCCAACAACAAAAAATGTGGCCTTTATCTCAAACTCTTTTAAAAGATCAAGTAATTTTATTGTATATTCAGGGTTTGGGCCATCATCGAAAGTTAGCGCAATCCCATTATTCGAATTGATTTTTTTTGTTATTCCCAGACTGCTTACACGAATAACCACCGTTGGGATAATCGTATAAAAGATTAATAGCAATAATAAAATAATAAAACTAATCAGCCATATATGCATCACACAAAACTATCCTCTCATTATTGATATTACCAATACTGATCCTTTCCCTTTATCATAATCATTTACCACAATGCAGCAAATGTTATTGTATTCAGGTAATTCATTAAAAAACCTCCCCTTACAATTTAGCATTTTTTTTTCATTACTTTCACTTATCAATTATTTTTTTATTTTTGTAAAGATTGACAGACCAATAGCCCGCTTACAGTAAAATCATAAAACACCCAGACTATAGACAACTTCGAAGAAAACGAAAAGTGTTCAGTTGATTTCAGAAATCCAATAAGGGTTACAGAAAAAAAACATTAAGTATAATCTGGTCTTGTTTTATTATCATGGTTCGGGGTGAGATCAATCCGAACCTTCTTTTGTCGAAAAATGGGTTTCTATCTGAATTTTTTAAACAAAGTTGATTGGAACGAAGGGTACGAGACTCCTGCGGGAAAAGCGTGTCCAAGGGAGACCCCACAGGCGCAAAGAGCGCCGAGGAGGCTCCCGGACCGCCCGCGGAAAGCGAGTGCCTGGAGTGGAAATCAACGTTCTATTTTAACAAACCCTCCAAAAAACATTCAGTTCATTTCAGAAATCGAGTAAGGGTCTCATAAGACAGTATTTTATCGACAAACTGAAAAAAACACCCTAAGGGTGTTTTTTTAAAAAAATCCAATTAAAGAGCACATTCTTCAATTTCAAATCCCAGGTCTTCGATGATTCCCCAATCGGCTGTGGGTTCTTGACCGGCTGTCGTTAAATAATCGCCGACGAATATGGAATTGGCTGCATAAAGTGCCATAGGCTGCATGGAACGGAGATTGACCTCACGACCGCCGGCCAGACGAATTTCTTTACTCGGATTAACGAATCTCATCATCGAAATCAATTTCAGGCATTTAGTGGGGGTCAACTCGGAAGTTCCCTCAAGCGGCGTTCCGTCAATTGCATTGAGAAAATTACAAGGAATGGAATCTGCATCAAGGCTTCGTAAGGATAGGGCGATTTCCACCGCTTCCGCCACAGATTCCCCCATACCGAAAATGGCACCAGAACATGGGGACATTCCGGCATCCTTCACAGCTTCAACTGTATCTACCCGGTCTTCATATGTATGTGTCGATGTAATTTTGCTGTAGTTCTCCTGTGATGTATTCAAGTTGTGGTTGTAGCGATGAACGCCTGCTTCCGCCAGTTTGCCGGCATGTTCCTCATTCAGGAAACCTAAACAGCAGCAGATTTTAAGATCCGTCGTTTCGCGTATTTCTTTTACCGCTTCAATGACATGATCGATTTCCCTGTTGGTAGGACGTCTGCCGGACGCAACGATGCAATAAGTACCCGCTTTGCGACGAATTGATTCTTGCGCTCCCTCGACAATCTTTTCTTTAGTCAGCCAAGCATATTTATCGATTGGGGCTTCCGAAACGATCGACTGCGAGCAGTAGCCGCAATCTTCCGGACATAATCCTGACTTTGTATTGATGATCATATTCAATTTAACCTTTTTCCCATAATGGTGCTTACGTATGAGATAGGCTGCATTCAGAATTTCCAAAACCTCTTCGTCTGGGGCTTGTACGATGGATAATGCCTCTTCCTTCGTCACTTTATATCCTTTGATAACGTTCTCCGCCAACATCTTCCAATCCCTAACCAATGTTTCCAAACCTAATCCCTCTTTTCTTTTAATGTTCTATATTCCTTCCCATGAATCTTCCGCAATTAATTACCTGAATCCTTGGAACGGATTGGATCATTTTGCACACTCAATACAAAATAAAACTTTTAATATGTTAACCTTAAATATTTTAAGTTAACATATCGATTGAATAATAACATACATACAAAATATTATTCAATGGTCTTTTTTCAATATTTTCCTAGTCTGTCCTTTAAATCCTAGGAAAGCTGGCATTTTATATGTTAACTAAATATATAAATTAGTTGACATATAAAATGAGAATCAGGCAAACTAATAGTGGGCATTCTGCCAGCCATTTCTAAAAAGGAGGTTGAAAACTTGAAAGCAAGGACGATTTCTTATGTAGCCCTTTTTACCGCGTTAACTGCCATTGGCGCCTTTATTAAGATACCTATCCCTTACATACCATTCACACTGCAAATTCTGGCAGTCTATTTGGCAGGCGCATTATTGGGGCCCCGGCTTGGGATGCTCAGTCAGTTATGCTACCTCTTGATCGGACTTATCGGGGTGCCCGTGTTTGCTGAAGGCGGGGGATTCGGCTACATATTCAAACCCACTTTCGGCTATTTGCTCGGATATATACTGGGAGCCTATGTAAATGGATGGCTGATCAACCGGTTTTCCCTCTCCACGATTCGTTCCATATTCTTTGCTAATGCCGCCTCTTTGCTGACAGTTTACTTTTTCGGCTGCATCTGGCTGTATGGTGCGATGAAGTGGATTGTGGAAACGCCGCTTTCAATCAACCAAACGATTCTTTACGGCTTCTTATTACCTGTACCCGGTGATTTAATGCTATGCATTCTATGTGCTGCCATCATTCAACAAGTACGTCCGCGCATTGAAAAATATATAAACGTAAAGGAGCTGAATCATCCATGGGCCAAGCCTACTTTATAACCGGAACTGGCACGGATATTGGAAAGACCATCGTCACGAGTGCGCTCTATCTGTCGCTTCAAACATTGGGAAAAAGCGTCACGATCTTCAAGCCATTTCAAACTGGAATCAATGAGGAAAATAATACATACCCGGATATATCTTGGTTTGAGCAGGAGCTCGGTGTAAAGGAATCAGGGTTCTACACACTGGAGCCCGAAACCTCCCCACATTTGGCGATTAAATTAACTGGTAGTCAAATCGATGAGAAGAAAGTCGTGGAAAGGGTTCATGAACTTGAGGAAATGTATGACATCGTATTAGTCGAGGGCGCTGGCGGATTGGCTGTGCCGCTCATTGAACGGACGGAAGGTTTCTATATGACGGCGGATTTCATAAGGGATTGCGGCATGCCTGTCCTCTTCGTATCCACAAGCGGTTTAGGGGCGATTCATGATGTCGTGACAACCCATTCTTATGCCCAAGTCCATGATATAAACGTGAAAACCATTTTGTATAATCATTACCGGCCAGAAGATCGGATTCATCAAGACAATATCGAAACCATTGAAAAGCTGACTGGGCTGAATGGTCTCGCCTGCATCCCAACAATGGCCGATGTCAGAAAAGACTTGAGGAAATGCATCCTTAATTTGCTTGGTGATCAAAATTATACCCAACAACTGAAAGAGGTGTTCAAAGCATGAACAGTCAGGATTTAGAACAATGGGATAAGGAATATGTATGGCATCCGTTCACGCAAATGAAAACGTATCGGGAAAGTAAACCGCTGATCATCGAGCGCGGCGAAGGCAGCTACCTGATTGATGTGGATGGCAAACGCTACCTCGACGGCTATGCTTCATTATGGGTGAATGTGCACGGGCATAACGAGCCGGAATTAAACGGCGCCCTTATTGAACAAGTGAATAAAGTCGCGCACTCCACGCTGCTTGGATCTGCGAATGTACCATCGATCTTACTGGCAAAAAAACTGGCAGAGATCACTCCTGGTTCTTTATCGAAAGTATTCTACTCCGACACGGGATCTGCCGCTGTGGAAATCGCTCTTAAAGTCGCTTATCAATATTGGCAGAATATCGATCCCGTCAAACATCAGAATAAAAACAAATTCGTCTCACTTGACGAAGCATACCACGGCGATACTGTCGGAGCTGTGAGTGTGGGCGGCATGGATCTATACCATAGAATCTTTAAGCCCCTCTTATTTCAACGGATCTCCGCCCCTTCACCATATGCCTATCACATGACTGAGTACGGGGATCAAGAAGCCGTGAAAAACCATTGCTTGAAGGAACTGGAGAAGTTACTGCAAGAACAATCAGAGGAAATTGCAGGATTGATCATTGAACCGCTGGTACAGGGAGCAGCAGGCATCATAACCCATCCCCAGGGCTTTTTGAAAGAGGTCGAACAATTATGCAAAAAGTACAATATCCTCTTAATTTGTGACGAGGTTGCCGTAGGATTCGGTCGCACCGGTACAATGTTTGCCTGCGAACAGGAAGATGTCATCCCCGATATCATGTGTATGGGCAAAGGGATCACTGGGGGATATATGCCACTCGCAGCCACCATCATGAACGAGCAGATCTTTCAATCCTTCTTGGGAGAACGGGAAGAGCATAAAACCTTCTATCACGGCCACACCTATACAGGAAACCAGCTAGCCTGTGCACTGGCCCTGAAGAATATCGAGCTGATGGAAAGCCGCAATCTCATTAAAGACATCCAGAAAAAATCTAAATATCTATCACAAAGACTGCAAGCGCTATACGAACTTCCGATCGTCGGCGATATCCGCCAGCGCGGCTTCATGATTGGATTGGAAATCGTTAAAGACCGTGAAACAAAAGAAACGTTCACCCTCCAAGAGAACGTCGTTTCCGGGATCATCCATACAGCACGGGAAAATGGCCTGATCATCCGGGAACTTGGTCCAGTCATCACGATGATGCCAATCCTTTCCATGTCAGAAAAAGAACTCGATTTCATGGTCGAAACCGTCTACCGTGCCATCCAGGAAGTCTCCATTCATAAAGGATTGATTCCAGCAGCAAACTGATTCAAAAAGAAACCGGAAGAGCAGGGCTCATCCGGTTTCTTCTTTTCCCTTTCTGTAGGCCAAGCCTCATCAAAGCAAATTGCCTGCGGGGTCTCGTCTCGTCTCGTCTAGCCAGTTATTCGGCATGAGTATCGCAACGTTGATTTCCACTCCAGGCACTCGCTTTCCGCGGGCGGTCCGGGAGCCTCCTCGGCGCTCTACGCGCCTGTGGGGTCTCCCTTGGACGCGCTTTTCCCGCAGGAGTCTCGAACACCCGCTCCAATCAACTTTGTTTTAAAATTTTGATAGAAACCCTTTTGTTGACAAAGCGAACTTCGGAATGGTTTAATCCCGAACCGTGTTTTTAAAACAGGACTAGGTTATACTTCATGGTTTTTTCCTATTTTATAAAGCCACATTAAATTGAAGAAGGCAGCTACCCCCTGCTGTCTCTTTCATTATTTAAATAAAAAAGAAAAGACTTCCTTATTATGGTATTATTTACATAAGATATTTGAGGAGGTTACAAAATGATGTTGGGAGTTCCACTCCTGGTTGCTTGTGTCCCTGGAATGTTAGTAGTATTTTTGGCGTGGTGGTTTAGGAAATTACATTTATCTTTATTTATAAGGCTTTTACCAGGCATATTAACCGTAATAACTTCAATTATTTTGTTTTACATTGGTTTTGTGAACATTAGAGGGTTTGAAGGAGCTGGATATGGAATACTGGCTTTCTTTTTACTTCCCTTTGCTATTGCGGCTTCAATTATTGCGATTAAAAACAGAGGTGTGCAAAGATAGAGTTAAATTCAAATGACTATGAAAATAGGAATATATACAAAGACTAAAACGAATAAAAGACCAATTGCCGAAATGAAAAATAGCCGGATATGTTGGGCGTTTGCCCCCTCCACCCGTGATATTAAATAGATACATTACATGCAATAATGCAATTGAAAAAAAGGCTAAGCAGGACCAGCTCGTTCTATAGCTAGAAGGAATGAAATAATAAAAAAGATGACCCCGTTTAATTCGGAGGTCATCTTTCTTTTACTGCTTGCTAAGTGTTAGCGAATGCCTTTCATGTAACCTTGAATCTTTGGTGATAAGGCCATCAGGGCCAGTCCAAGGACTATTGAAGCAATACCGATCACTCCAAAATAAGCCATTTCGGTTTGAGGAGTGTAGAATCTGACGATTTGTGCGTTCAGTGCTTGTGCTGCTGCACTTGCCAGGAACCAAAGGCTCATCGTTTGTGCCGAGAATGCGGCAGGAGCCAATTTTGTAGTTGCTGAAAGTCCAACAGGAGATAAACAAAGTTCTCCAAGTACTACAAGGAAATAGCTAAGTACAAGCCATAGCGGATTGACTAACGCGTCCGATCCACCGAAATAAACAGGAAGCAGGATCACCAGGAATGATAAACCGGCGAACAATAAGCCTATTGAGAATTTTTGAGGAATGGTCGGCTGACGCTTTCCTAGTTTAATCCATAACCATGCGAATACTGGTGCAAGGGTAATGATGAACAAAGGGTTCAAAGATTGGAACCATGCCGGGTTTATTTCTATTCCAGCAAAATTCAACTGTGTCCGTTTGTCTGCATAGCTTGCCAATATTGTTGCACCTTGCTCTTGAATCGCCCAGAACATGACAGCTGCTATAAACAAAGGAATATAGGCAATCAAGCGTGAACGTTCAACAGAAGTTGTTTTAGGGCTGCGATACATGAAAATGAAATAAAGGGTCGGAATAACGATCCCTAGGATACCTACAAGATTAATAAAGGTTTGAATCGTTAAGATGCCTTTAGCGGCAGTGATGCCGATGATGGCAGCTATGATAAGTGCAGCTATCCCCAATTTAGTGAATACGCTTTTCTTTTCATTCTGTGATAATGGGTTCGCAGGAAGAGTTCCAGCAAGGCCCAGGTTCTTTTTCTTTGTTGCAACAAAGACGATGAGTCCAATTAACATACCAATTGCCGCAAGTCCAAAACCAAGATGGAAGCTGTAGTCCATTCCGACTGTACCGACAACAAAAGGTGAAAGGAATGCACCCATGTTGATACCCATATAGAATATACTGAAACCGGAATCCCGGCGTCCGTCATTTTCCGCGTAAATTTCACCGACAATGCTTGAAACATTCGGTTTTAATAAACCAGTACCAAGAACAATGAGTACCATGGAAACAAAGAACATGGAGAGACTGCCTGGTACAGCAAGGACAATATGCCCGAGCATGATCAAGATACCACCGTAAAATACGGCTTTGGAAGTCCCGAAGATCCTATCGGCAAGCCATCCGCCAATTATACCTGACATATATACTAAAGATCCGTAAATTGATACAAGGGCAAGGGCTGTGGGTTCATCAAGACCTAGTCCCCCTTTAGAAACTTCGTAATACATATAGTAAACAAGAATTGCCTTCATGCCATAATAGGAGAAACGCTCCCAGAACTCAGTAAAGAAAAGGGTGAATAATCCTTTAGGGTTTCCAAAAAAACCTTTTTGAGGTACACTATCCACAATTTTCTGTTTATTTATCGTTGCCATACCTAGCCCTCCTTTTATTATTGTATAATAACTTTTATTTTCTCTGTTGTAAATAAATATTTAGTATATTTAAATAATTAATTTCAAAATAAATAGAAGAGGGTTGCCACCATGCAAGCCAAAGTCCGGATTTCGCAGTTAAAAACACCCCATATAGTCTAATAGGGAGCTGCCATCAAAGATATATTGCCCTAACTTCAACAATGGTATTACGTTTCATATCATGCACATATAATGAGATTGGAAAAATAGAGAGAATCATTTTGAAAAAAAACCCAACCAAAACCGTTATATACACCGTATAATAGATATAACAAAAAATGAGGAGGCACCATAATGTTCGGGATCATAACTGTTGTGCTGATTTTTTCCATTCCTATAATCGGCATACTGACAAGCCATTTCGAAAAACAGTCAAAAATCAAACACAATATGCTCAAAGTTGAATTGGAACTTGAAAAACTTAAACATGAAAACTTTCTTATGGAGACGGAAAAAATGAGGCTGGAGCTGGATCAGATGAAATTCGATCAAAAAAGAGACGAGCCAAGGTTACTGTGATCAAGTAACGTTGGTTCGTCTTTTTAATGGGTATTGTGAGGACCTCGTTTTAAAAAACTCCCGTCCGTCATAAGAATTACAAATAAGGACGTTTTAATGGATATATTGATCGCCCACAAGAAGGTCTGACAGCACCTTTGTCGGGATGATGAACTCGACGGCCCCCATATATCCCGGCGCAGCTTCATAGCTGTTAAAGGCGATGACTAGCTTGCCATCTTCGTTTATATAAAAGTTTTGGTTTTCATCGATGCCTTTAAATGCAGTAAGGTCATCATCTTCGACCCAATATACCTTTTCCGGATCTTCTGCCATCTGCCTCTTCATCTGTTCCTTGATGTTCTCACTGATCACCTGAAGATAACGATCATCTTTAAATAAGCTATTTAATGTTAATAGCACTTCGTTTTTCTTGTCGACTGTATCGAATTGACTTTCTGTAGAACTGGAAGCAGAAATCTTATCCGTATAACGCTGTACGGATAAGATCGTTTCATTATCCGTCAATATCACATATCCGCTTTCCACGGACATATTGCCCTTTTCCCCTTCCTTCAGTTTTGACATGGAGTCCGTGAATTCCTTATAAAGCTGCTTGCTTTCCGATAAGTATTTCTCATTCAAGCTATCTTCGAGCTGTTTATTCTCCAGACCGGATATGGCAGGTGTTTTGATTACTGCCGAGGAATTATTCGCTTCTTCTTTCCATTCGACGAAGGTAATCACTTTGATGACCTTATCGACTATCGGAATTTCACTCATGGCTTTCGCCGCTGCCGGACTGATGTTTACGGAAGCTGTCACGATCAGAAGCGCTGCAGCCGCTGACATGAGGATATTCCTGCCAACTCTTGGCTTCTTCCTGGGCTTCTCATTCAAGGCCGCTTGAACGACATCATTCAATTCCTTTGGTATCGGTGTTTTAAGATATTCTTCCCGCAGATCTTTTAGTTTTTTTTCCATCTTTTCGTTTCCTCCCGTTCAGTCATGTTGATCCGCAATAGTTGCAATGCCTTATATAATCTCGTTTTAATCGTGCTTACGTTCTCTTCCATCACTTCCGCTATCTCTTCCAGCTTCAGGTCCTCGAAGAAACGGAGAACGACTACCGTTTTGTACTTGACCGAAAGTCCTTCAAGGGCTTTTTGCAAATCCAGGTCAGGATAGTGATCTTCCTCACCGCTGCGTAAGTATTCTATTGTTTCGTCATCGGCGACAGTCAGTTTCTTTTTCTTCCGCAAAACATCCAGTGCCGTTCGGACGATGATCTTATATAACCAGCTATCTATAGAAGCAGCGTCTTTGATTTTGCTGCTGGAGGCCAGCGCTTTCCTGATTGATTCCTGTACAATATCAAGCGCATCCTCTTGGTTTTTAACATAGTAAAAAGCAAGTCTGTACAAATTTTCTTGCCGTTCGGTTATCCGGGCCGCGATTAATTGATTCATATCTAGATTTTTCATTGCATGAAAGAGCTCCTTACATTTAAATTACGTATCCTGGGTACTAAGGATAGACGTTTATGCAGCCATAAAAGTTTGAAAATGAACAAGGAAATATATAAATATAAAAAAATGAAATTTTTTACAAACTTTTAAGGCTTTTGGCGCGTCTATATAGTAGAATGATTATCGAGGTGGAGTGCATCATGAGTAAATTAAATTATAAAAAAGTCTTTATTTTTCTATTTTGTCTAACAGCTACTGTGGGAACGTTGGGGTTAGCCATCAAAAGCCTTGCTTTTGATAAGAAAAGAACCGTTTCGGCCTATACAACTGATAAAAATTACCCAGAAGCCGATATTCAAACGTATGTGAAAGATAATACGAAAGGCGGGTATTCAGCCAGCAGGCCCGTTCTGCATTTAGAAAATATCGACAAGCAGCTAGAAGCCTACATAAAGAAAGAAATTAAGGATTATGAAAAGAAATGGAAAGCATCCGATGGAAAAGCTTCCGAGCTTAACCTCACTTATACGATCCTCCATTTCAGCAAACAGACCATTACGATTTCCTTCGATAAATATGAGCAAGTGGAAGGAAAAAAGCAGTCTGGATCCCAGATCTTCACTTATGATATTCCATCTCAGCAAAAGCTCTCCATAGAAGACATCTTTGCCACGGATACTGATTATTTATCCGTTTTATCCGATATTGTTTTTGAAGAGTTAACGGAGAAGGAAGAAGAAGGCATTTCAAACAGTCTCATTAAAAAGGAAAACAAACTGAAGGCAGCCAACTTCAATTCTTTTTCAGTCTTGAAAAATACGCTTGTATTCTACGTTAAGACTGATGATTCAACTAAGACCCATACAATAGCCATCAAGAAGGAACTTTTTAAAGATAGTTTGCTAGATTCATATCAAAGTCAAGATTTGAATGCGGATCGTGTAAAGGAATGGCAGCCGAAACATATCGTCGCCAAACTGCCCGTGCAAAATGAATGGATCGACCCTTCAAAAAAGGTCATTGCCTTGACGTTCGATGACGGGCCGCATCCAAGTTATACCACGTCCATTCTTAAAGACCTGAACAAGTATGATGGACACGCGACGTTTTTCGTGCTTGGAAGCCGCGTACAGCACTATCCGGAAGTTCTGCAAAAAATGCTGCAGCAAGGAAATGAGATCGGCAACCATTCATGGGATCATCCGCAGCTGACGCGCTTAAGCAAGAACAAAATCAAAAGTCAAATCGAAAAGACCCAAGACGCTGTAGAAAAAGCTACAGGTGCTGAGCCAAATCTCGTCCGTCCCCCATATGGAGCGATTAACAATAATGTGCGTGAATTCATGGAGGATATGAAAGTCACACTTTGGGATGTAGATCCCGAAGATTGGAAAGAGCGGAATGAAAAGAAAATCGTAAACAAAGTGATGAGCAAAGCCAAAGATGGCAGTATCATATTAATGCATGATATCTATCAAACTAGCGCCCAGGCTGCAGGAAAAATCATCAAGCAACTGCATGACCAAGGATATCAACTGGTCACAATTTCAGAATTGGAAAAGGTACAGAAAGACCGTGAACTTTCCGGAATCACCATAAAAGAATAATCAAAAGGAAAGAGCCTGTTTCGTGATTCGTAAACAGGCTCTTTCCTTTCAAATAAAATAAGCAGACCTTTGATCATATAGCAAAGGTCTGCTCATTTTATCATTCACCAAGATCTACATTATGATAAACTTGTTGAACATCTTCCAAATCTTCCAATGCATCAATCATTTTTTCGAATTGTGCTTGAGCATCTTCTGGAAGGGTTAGGTCATTTTGGGCAAGCATCGTCAGCTCGGCCACTGTAAAATCGCTGATTCCTGCATCCTTGAATGCTTGTTGTACAGCATGGAATTGTTCAGGTTCGGCATAAACGATGACACTTTCTTCTTCTTCAATGATGTCTCGTACATCAACATCCGCTTCCATTAACAGTTCAAGAACATCATCAGCCGTCTTACCTTCAATCCCGATGACAGCCGTTGCATCGAACATATAAGCAACAGATCCGCTGACTCCCATATTCCCGCCATTTTTCCCAAATGCGGCACGCACATCAGATGCCGTCCGGTTCACGTTGTTTGTCAATGCATCCACGATGACCATTGAACCATTCGGACCGAATCCTTCATAACGAAGTTCGTCATAGTTTTCTTCCGAACCGCCTTTGGCTTTTTCAATAGCACGGTCAATGATCGCTCTTGGAACATTGTACGTTTTCGCACGCTCAAGTACGACCCTTAATGCCTGATTGGACTCTGGATCTGGTTCACCTTGTTTTGCCACTACATATATTTCCCGTCCGAACTTAGCATAAATCCGACTAGTATTAGCATCTTTTGACGCTTTTTTTTCTTTAATGTTATTCCACTTACGACCCATTATATTCCACTCTCTTTCATCATTGATATATACGAATAGATTATTAAGATACGGCCCTATGAGAAAACCCAACAGGGGAATTCCTTTGAAGATAGGCTATACGTTTACTAGATTATATTATACATCAATTGTATAATTTTGAAAAAGTCCTGCACATCCATCACTGGCATTTATCGGAGCCTTGCGCTATTTTATATGAATTACTTTGGAAAACATCAGCATTGGTATAGTATGAAGTGAACGGAAAGGAGAGATGATCCATGAAGGACAACCAAATCATCATCGGGATACCCGGTAAATGGAAGGACCGGACAGAATTGATTCAAACGGTCGCTTCCCAAAGCGAAGGGTATCTGTTAACCGGGAATGTTTTTCATAACAGCGATAAGAACATTACTTTTCAGGCTGAGATCCATGATTATGAACCCACTTTGAAAGAAAGCTTTTCCTACGCCAGTAAAGACGCCTTTTCGGAAAATGCATTAGAGGAGATCAATGACCATACCTTTACCGTTTATATAATAGCCGATGTATCCGATACCGGAACTGTTATCGATTTGATCGATGCCGGGGCAGCGATCCTAAGGGCAGGCGGAATGGCAGTGAAAATAGAAACGGCTGGAATTGCCCATTCAAAGGAAGATTGGCAGCATCTTCATCATAGCCCCGATATTCTCTCGGTATATGCCCATTTTGTCACGATCATCGGAGAGGAAGATTATTATTGTTCATTCGGAATGAAAGCTTTTGGTCTTCCGGATGCCGTGACACTTAACACGATGAGTCCGAAAGAGGCGGCTGCCCTGCTTAACACATTTAATTATTACCATTTAGGTGAACGTCCTCTCTTTAAGAATGGCGAAACCTTTAGCATTCAACAAGATGCACCCGACTTTATATTGACGGGCCTTCAGGACTTTAGATATGAAGAAGACCATCCCTTCTACAACCCGTTAGGATTATGGAATTTAGGGACAAGTAAATAGAGGAGCGATTCGCTCCCCCCAGACTGTAGATAAATTCGCATAAAGCGAGTTTGCCTGCAGTTTTTTTATTTAAAGGCTTTGTTAAAAGATTAATGTTGATTTTTGAACAAATAAAAGAGACCACCTTTTGGTGGTCTTCTTAAGTGCATCCTATGGAACTAACGCACCTGTTAGTTCATTAAGAAAAGGTTGCTTCAACAACCTCCCTTATTGATGTAAAGCACGTATTCCCTGACTTTCTTTGAGTGTGGGGTGTTAAGAAAGTATCTTGCTGAAAAGATCGAGACTTATCTTTTTATTCAGCTACCTAAGCCAAGTGAGTATCCAAATGTTTTAAAAATTTCTGCTGCAGATTACTGGTGTATCCAAAATAACGGCTGGTCTATTGATTCTGCTACTGAAATTTTTAGTGAGGAATGGATATCTGATGACGAGTTTTTTGTCACCGAATCTGAAATTTATGGGAATAATAAACTCTATCATCAATTGAAAAAAGAACTTCGAATAAGAAAAACATAGGGAGATTTTAGTCTTCCTATGTTTTCATTCATATTATTTATCTGTTTGTTTTTGCTTCTTTTTCAAATACTCCGCACGTATTTTTTCAAGTTGCTGCTTTTTATCAAATTTGGCAGGCTTCTGTTTTTCATGAAACTTTGTCACAGCTACCTTACCTTTGGTATCCAATTGATATTTTCCCACTTTTTTCACCTACTTTTCTTGTCTTTAAAGAGAATCTATTCAACAAATATAATATACCTTATTTTACTGAAGTAAACCTTATTACTTTATTAGTGTACTGCTAACTTTGCATATATCAGTAAAAACATTAAAAACTTAGTAAAATAATTCATCGCCAAATGGTATTCATTTCATTGCTATAATCAAAATAAAATGCCTTGACACTCTGCATAAGCCTCAATAATTCTATTTCTTGTTTGTTCAGCTCTCTTCTAAAGGTCCAATTGTTCGGTAAATAAGGTTTAAAATATTAAAACAATCTAAGTCTACTCCATCTTTTAAATGGTTCTTAATGCTAATAACCATTACGTTCTCGATGATTTCAAATTTAGGTTTCTGAGGGGAAATATTGTTTTTTTTGCAAAGTCTTTTTACTACTTGTTTAAAAAAATCTACATCCCCAATATTTTTCTCCAAAAAATCACCCCTTGTTATTAACTTTTCTACTTATATCTATCTTAATCCAAATATTACCTTATTCAACTAACCTGCCCCGTTAGTTGCATAAAGAAAAAGCTGCCTCAAAGACAGCTCCAATCTTCAGCTAACGCACCCTTTAGTTCATTAAGAAAAGCGATTCTGAAAACAGTTCATGCTAATGAGTAACTTCATTTTTACTTTACATAAAGATTTTGCATTTGGGCAAAATTATAGAAACAAATTCAATTGGAGAACAACATTTATGATTTTCCTTGCCCTTTTATTAATGTTAGGCGGTTTATTAATTATTAATACTATTTACGCTTATCACACCAAGCACATTGACTCGAATTTTTTATCCACTTTATGGTACTACATAAAGCTTTTACCTCTTTTCCTGTCCGCGAGTATTATGATTGGATACGGAGTGAAGTTTTTAACAAAAATTGTAGATAACTTAACCTTCTCACTTATTGTCTCTAAAGGAATGGAGATACTAGTTAGTGTCGCAATTGGATATATATTTCTAAAAGAAATTCCCAATTGGCGAACAGGGATTGGCATCACAATTATATTAATTGGTTTTTGGTTATTAAAAGGAAAATAGAAAGAGTTTACCTTGATAGGCTCTTTCTTATGACAAGTGTACTGTCGATAGTTATTCAAGAATATGGCCCAATTGTTGAACAAAGATCAACAGCACTCTTGAACTATTCTGCCCCGTTAGTGCCATAAGAAAAAGGCTGCCACAGCAACCCCTGTTATTGAATTAAAGCATCCGTTACTTTAAGAAGAGTGATACAAAAATAAAGCCAATTATGATTACAAGAATAAGAATTCCCGTACCTTTCCAACCTAAGCTACCAACTAAATCAGCAAGACCTCCACCGTGAATACTGCTAGAAGGATTTCTTTTTAATTCTTTTTGTCTTAATTTTTCTCTTCTTCTTTCAGGAGTTTCTTTATCTTCACTCATTTGAACACCCCCTGTAAATTAAACAATCATTCCTTTTACACTTTACCATAAATAACCATTATCCTTGTTGAACTATCCTGCCCAGTTAGTGCCATAAGAAAAAGCTGCCTTAAAGACAGCTCCGATCTTAAGCTAAGTGTTGAATTCAAATAAAGTTTGATTAAAAATACCTCAGACAATATTTAATGATTTTTATGTATTTTGCGGGGAGGTTCAAAATTACTTACACGCTAAGGGTTATTTTATAATATCAAAACGACCATTAGGGATTACTAATTAAATAAAATGGATTCTTCATTATTTGCGTTACATTTAAGTTTTAGATGTGAGGGATATTGAGTATTGAAATTAAGTGAAGTTTCTTAATCCTCGAATTCGAAAGAAATGAATAGTTCAAGGAATCTTTTTACACTAGAACCGTGTTTTCTTAATATTCCATATAAGTGTATCAACACCTTTAGAGAAATGAAAAAGCGGATTGACTTCAGTAAGGTCAAAATTAAAGGGAGTAAAAAGTGTATTCGTACATATCTCTGCCTCTACTTTTTGTAGCGGCCAAGGACGATGGTGTATTTCTCCGCAATAGATATTGACTCCATTATCCGTACTATACAAGCAATATCTCTCTGTGAGCCAATGATCTAAAGTTCCTTTTTTAGGAAAATAAACTTCTGGTATTGGAGCGTACTTTGCATTAAATCTAATTGGAGTATTTGTTTTTCCATTACGGATACTTTGACAATGAAAGGTTTGTCCTTTTTTTTCTAAAGAAATTTGTGCAGAATGATAGGGCAAACGAAACCATTTCTTGGCTATTATATAGGAGGCCCAGTCCTCAACGTCAAGAGACATGAAAAAGATACCGGGTTTACCATCACATTGAACATATGTCCTTACATTGATTTCTGAAAATTTAGGGGTTAGTGATACAGATGACAATCCACGAGGATAAATTCCCTCCATAACGAAGAGAATAACTCCCAACCAGGCATATCCATCAAAGGTGTCAATTTCTAAATGAAGAGGAATATGCGGTCTTAGTGTTTCAGCTGGAATAGGCCAATGGGTAAACAAGAGATTTCTCCAAGGTTGTCGCATAATCCATTTTTTTGAAGGTATTGGCCAAGGACGGTGAGCGTTATCATCTAGTAGGTTCATGAAAAGTATCTCCTTTATATCTACTTAGTTAAGGGGTGAAAAAAAACTCAGAAAATCATTTGATGTTGCTTGTATTTTTCAATTGCTCTCTGTATTGACTTTCACCCTATAAAGTTGTGACTGATATCTTTATAAAATAACACAATTATACTTTTTCTGGAAATAACAACAATATTGAGCTGTTAAATTAATTTGATAGTGGAGAAGTGAATATGTCGAACATTCTATCCTATTTATCTTTTGTGATGGTTGCAATAATATTTGTCCTATTTTTATTCATGCTTGTTGGTTGGCGTTGGATTATGAAACGTATAGTTAAGAAAATGGGAAAAATCATTTTAACCGACAGCTATCAAGAAAATATTATGGAGTTGATGCCAGGACTAAGGCATATGGGCGTTCAAAATATGCTTGAAAATAGCTTGCGTGCAGAAACAGGCGACGTCCTGCATCGACCACTTGGCTCTTCAAAAAAATGGCCGCATTTGGATCCAATTACCTTTATCCCTGCACAAACGACACCATTTCCTATTGATGGTGAAGAAGACGTTGATGTTAAGGTAACCATTGGACCAAAAGCAAAAAAACCAATGAAAATAAAAATTCCTCTTATGATTACAGGGATGGCCTATGGTATCGCACTTAGTGAACAAACAAGGCTTTCTTTGGCGGAAGCAGCAAAAAATGTAGGAACCGCGATTAATTCCGGAGAAGGCGGAGTAATACCTGAAGAATTAGATAAAGCAGGAAAATATATTTTACAGTTTTCAAAAACAGAATGGTCAAAGGAAGAAGATCTTATTAAGCGTGCCGACATGATTGAAATTAAGTTCGGACAAGGCGCACTAGCTGGGATGGGGGGGAAAATTTCACCCACAAATTTAACAGGTCGGGCTCGTGAAGTGATGGGGCTTAAAGAAAATGAGGATGGAGTCATTTTTGAACATTTTTTTAAAAATCAAACATTGAAAGATATTAAAAAACTTGTTAATGAACTTCGGAGCATAACTGGTGGTGTTCCCATTGGTGTAAAAATGGGGGCAGGTGGAAAAATCGAAGAAGATATAGATCATTTAATTGAACTCGGTGTTGATTTCATTACGATTGACGGCGGCCAAGCAGCCACACACGGTGCCCCCCCCATTTTATCCGATGACATGGGAATACCAACATTGCATGCAGTTGTCCGGGCTGTTAATCATTTAGAAAAGAGAAAAATGAAGGGGCAAATTAGTTTAATTGTCTCAGGAGGGCTATTAGTACCTGGGCACTTTTTAAAAGTACTTGCACTCGGTGCTGATGCTGTTTATGTAGGATCTGCCATATTATTTGCTGTCTCACATAGTCAAGCATTGAATGCTCTTCCCTTTGAACCACCTACACAAGTTGTTTGGAATCAAGGTAAATTCAAGGATCAATTTAAGATAGAAGATGGAGTAAAAGCAGCAGAGAAATTCTTTACAGCAAGTATAGAAGAAATGAAAATGGCATTAAGAGCGATGGGGAAACATTCCTTAAAGGAGTTGTCAAAAAAAGATTTAGTTTCCTATGATGAATTGACTGCTAAAATGATTGGAATTCCCTTTTCGTTTGAACCTTGGGAAGACATACAAAAAGAGAAATAATTGAATGTGTATAGAAAGCAAATTCAAAATATCCAGATTGGCAAACGATCACATGTTATATTTAGTAAGGTAAGTTTAACCTTTGATATTAAAAGGACCACACATTTTTGATATGTCTAATATGTGTGGTCCTTTTACCTATTCGTTAGTTGATCAGCAAGAATAAAGAGCTGCCATCGCAACTCCATCTTCAACTAATGCGTCCGATTGCGGAAGAACAAAATAATAATTATAATTGCTGCCTTTAGCTTCTTGAACTATAGCACCTGTTAGTTCATTAAGAAAAAGGTTGCTTCAGCAACCTCCCTTATTGAAGTATTTAATCCATCAATCTATAAAACAAAAAAAAGATTAGCCATGAGCTAATCTTTTTTATTATTAATAATAACATCTCCTAATTTCCCTAATAAATGTAATGTGTAAATAATCATTAAGGCTCTGGCTACTACAAAACCATCTACAGCTAATTCATATCCACCCCTTAATAAGCCTTCCGAAAAGCAAAAATAAATTGATATTGCCAGAGATATTAAGAGCAAAATTAAAGATAACTGAGTTTTATCATTCATAAGCATCCCGCCTCATATTATGTATTTAACAAATAATAACACTTTTTCTGGAATAAAAAACTGAAAAGTGGAAATGTTTTACCACTTAAATGGCTCTGTAAGGCATTTTAGTGAGAGGTAATATAAATACGTCAGAGGATATAATTCTGCCCACCAATGCACATCGTTTTTGGCATTTTACGATAGGTCTTATAATAGCACTCCTTATGGAACTAACCTGCCCCGATAGTTCCATAAGGAAAAGAGCTGCCGAAGCAACTCTCTTATTGAAGTAAAGCACCTAGATGAATAAACAATTTAAAATCCATTACCCTGGAATACTAATCTCATTAATTCGAAGGCTATAAAGTAAAATAAACCAACAAATATACTGAGACCTAGAGCTAATTTTCTCCAAATCCCTTTCTCACTGAGAAAAGAGAAAGAGAGAGATATAATGATTCCGCATATCATTAATACACGAAAAGTTGTTACTCCAGTTTCAATTACTCGAGTTATATCTGCAGCCAAGAAACAAATAACCAAGATAATAAAAGCAAACGAAATAACCCCTAAATATTTTTTCATGATTCCCCCCCTTCTCCTTTAATCTATTTTACCAAATATAGTAAATTTGTATATTTTTATTGGATTATCTTGCCCCTTTAGTTTCATAAAGAAAAGCTGCCTTAAAAGACAGCTTCGATCTTCAGCTAACGCACCCGTTAGCTTAAGTACAATAATTCACAATCTTACTTTTTTAGATAAAAACTATTACTAAAAGTTTTATATTGTATAAATATTTTAAATATGTAAAAAAGCTTACTCAAAGAGTAAGCTTAACCTCTATAAACACTATCACATGTTCCAGGTTTTGGTTCATAAAAACAATGGTCTTTAAATTGACCAGTATGAGGTTGATCATACCATGTTGGAGGGCATGGAGCATATGGATTAAAATACCAAAGAGCATATCTAGCCGGATGCTGTCTCCAGTGCTTCAAATTCTGTTCTGCTAATCTTCTTTCAATACCTCTCGCTCTTTGATAAAA
The DNA here is from genome assembly GCF_006680105.1 of Bacillus sp. B4EP4a. Taxonomy (NCBI): domain Bacteria; kingdom Bacillati; phylum Bacillota; class Bacilli; order Caryophanales; family Bacillaceae; genus Bacillus; species Bacillus sp. B4EP4a. Next base: position 27,391 of record NZ_VHIK01000046.1, on the reverse strand, counting down.
TACATTCCCTTTTTGAACAGCTTCAAAAGAATAATTTCCTCCTTGTACTTGATAAATGACTTGTGGAATTGTTCTTAAACCTTTAAAGTCTAAACAATTAGCTACAAGACGATTCACAATTACATTTCCAACATATAACATTCCTTGTTGTCCTTCACCTTCGGCTTCAGCTCTCATCATCCTTGCCATTAAGTCAACGTCTGAACTTCGGTAACTCGCTCTTGCCATTTTTTCACCCCAAAAATATTGTATGAAAAATAGCCTACAGTCATGTCATTATTTATGTAATATAAATGCTTAGTTATAATAACTTACAGCTTTTAAGTAAAATGAAAACTATTGCATTCTTTTTTCCCTTTATGCAACTAGCCTGCCCCGTTAGTTCCATAAGAAAAAGCTGCCTTATAGACAGCTCCGATCTTCAGCTAACGCACCCGTTAGCTTAATAATTATATTTTCTTTTTTTGATAGTAATTACCGATAAAATAGCTACAAATTATCCCGATAATAAAAGGAAGTACTGAACCTCCAAGTTCGAACCCTGTTGAAGTTTCTTCGTAAAAACTAAACATTAACAATTTAAAATCAAACAAATATCCGATCGATAAAAATATTATGCTTACACAGATAAATGATAATAAACCTACAAATACAGTTTTTATCAAAACTAACCCTTCTTTTCATAATTTCATTTTCTTTATTTTAACATATAAGGAAAAAATTAGACATGGGTATTCTTTAATTCCTTGATGAACTAACCTGCCCCGTTAGTTCATCAAGGAAATCAACAACATCCTTTAACAGAGCCTATTAAAAAAATGTTCCAGTTGATTTCAGTAAAAAAACATGAAGGATAATCTAGTCATGTATTAAAATAATGGTTCGAGATGTGAGCGTTCCGGACCGTCCGCGAAAAGCGAGTTCCTGCAGAGGAAACCAACGACCTAGTCTTAATCATCATCCGGAACCATCCCGAACCCCCTTTTTCCTACAAACTGAGTGGAGTAATGCGCACCTCCATCTTTATTTCTCAGCCGAGTTTTTCACGCTTTTCTTCTTCATGTTCCTTCTTCACAAGGGACATGCCGCTCGCTTGGTATTTGAGGATCTTTTGAATGACCGTGCCAAGATGCGCTCCAGCTTCAACCGGGGGAATCCCTCCTTTATGGATGTTGGAAATGACCATCCTCTCTGCTTCAATCGTGCCCAAACGTGGTTTATAGCAAATATAAGCGCTCAATGATTCAGCACTGACTAGACCAGGCCGTTCACCGATCAACAGGACAATGACCTCAGGTCCAAGGATTTCACCGATATCATCCATCACGGCAACCCGGCCCTTTTCAATATAAAAAGGTGTACCCGTATTCAGACCTGCCAGTGCCAAAGATTGTTTGAAAGATAAATAGACATCCTCCACATTTTCTTCGATCGCCTTGGCACTTAAACCATCGGAAATGATGATTTGAACCGTTGGGGCCTTTATGCATTTGGCTTCTATCAACCGCTTTGCTTCATCCGAAAGCTTCCTGCCATAATCCGGACGCCGTAAATAGACTTCCTTATCAGCGGCCTTCGTTTTCACCTTGAATAAATCCAAGCGTTTCAAAAGAATATCACTGACTTCACCATATACAGCATCGACGGCCGCCGCATGATCAAAACGGAATTTTAGCCAAGAATCCGTTTTCGGCCGGGTCCCTGCCCTTCCCACACCTATCCGCGCAGGGGTTTTCGCCATCAAGGCATCCAATTCTTCCTTATTATTCATTCCCATATCATCCACTCCTAATGGTTAAATATAGTTGGATCACCGGCACGCTTCGTTAATTTTCCATTCTCCATAATCCCCATCTTCTCCAGCCAGGCTTCATATAATGGGGCAGGCCGCTTATCCATCGTTTGCCTTAAAGTCGCTATATCGTGATAACTCAAAGACTGATAGTTTAGCATGCAGTCATCCCCCATCGGAGTTGCGATGATGAAATTCACGCCAGCCGCCGCTAAAAGTACACCCAAGTCCTCGATATCATTTTGATCCGCCTTCATATGATTCGTATAGCAAATATCCACACCCATCGGCAGTCCATGCATTTTTCCCATGAAATGATCTTCTAACCCGGCGCGGATGACCTGCTTGCTGTTATATAGATATTCAGGTCCGATGAATCCGACGACCGTATTGACAATGTACGGATCAAAATAGCGGGCAAATCCATAGTTCCTGGCTTCAAGCGTCACCTGATCGATTCCGAAATGCGCTTCAGCCGATAACTCGGAGCCTTGCCCCGTTTCAAAATAAAGATGCTGCGGGCCTGTGCCGGTCCCATAGGCCTTCGCGACCTCATTAGCTTCTTCGAGCAATTGTACGTTGATTCCAAAAGAGCGATTGGCCGTTTCCGTTCCGGCGATGCTTTGAAAAATCATATCGGCAGGCGCACCCTGCTGTACGGCCTTAATTTGCGTGGTCACGTGCGCAAGCACACAATTTTGGGTCGGGATGTTCCACTTCTGGATGACATCCTGTGTCGCATGAAGCAGCCGCTTTACGCTTTCGACCGAATCATCGACAGGGTTGATTCCAATGAGTGCATCCCCAACTCCATAGGAGAGGCCTTCTTTTAAAGAAGCCAGCATGCCATCGACATTGTCGGTAGGGTGGTTAGGCTGAAGGCGCGAAGCAAGCGTTCCTTTGTATCCGATTGTGCTATTATTCTTGGTGAGCACTTCAATTTTATTGGCTGCATGGATAAGGTCGAGGTTCGACATTAATTTGGCTGCCGCAGCAATCATTTCACTATTCAATCCCCTGCTTAATCGCTTTAAATCCTCGCCCGTCGTTTCGTCACTCAAAATATATTCACGCAGCTCGGCAACGCTCCAGTTCTTCACGGATAGATAGATGGTTCCATTGATGAGACCATCTATAATCCGCGACACCTCATCCTCTTCCGGGGAGAGCAGGGGATAGTTCCTGATGTCCGCCAAGGTCAATTCGCTAAGCACCGCTTTCGCCGCAATCCGTTCTTGGACCGAATCTGCTGCAATTCCCGCAAGCCTATCTCCTGATTTCTCTTCATTCGCTTTGGCCATGACTTCTTTCAACGATTTGAATTGATGGATTTCCCCAAAGTATTGAGTGGATAATTTCATCGTATAATCCTCCTTTTCCTAACTGTGAAAGGTTAGCGTTTTTACTACAACCGGAACGACCCCTGTCCGCAGCAGCCTTCCTATATCTAAATAATCACCATGTTCCACTTCTGTCTGATCAATGCAGATGACCGGCAGATCCGGTTGGTTCGCTAGAATGGTTTGACCAAGTGCCTTCCCATAATCACTATCCATGACAATGATCAGAGGCTGCTGCCGATTCGGTTTTTGCATCAAAGCCTCGGTAAAAGCAACTGCGAGCTGGTGAATATCCCGAAATGATTGATAAGGTAAATTCGTTAAATAAAAGGCAAAATTCAGGCCCTCCTGCAAGGCGTCGTATATCGTGATTGCATCCTGAACAGCATGTGCCATTCTCGCGGTTACATCATCAATCACGCCTTGAAAATCGACGCGATAGACCGGGATATTGCGAACGGGCAGATGAGAATCATTCACCTCAATGGTCGCACCGCTTATTTCAGTCGTATGTGCGCCTGCTCCAAGGACAGTCGCCCGAACCGTTTCAACGGGCTGTTCCCACTCCCATGCAGCCAATTCTTTATTTTCCTTAATAGAGGCGGCAAGCATCATGCCGATATCCCGGAAGCTTTTGTCCTCCCGTTCTTGATGATAGATGCAATCACTGACACCTCCCGAGAACATCAACACATCGATTCGTCCTTCCCATGATGGCTCCTTCCCCACTAAAAGGAGTTCATCTTCTTTTGTGAATGAACCAGCCAAAAACCTCGAAAGCACCTTCGCCATTTCATTTGTAATGATTGCCCCATCACCATTCATAGGAGAGTGCCCCTTTGATTTCAGCCATTTCCCTATTGAAGGAGCAACCTTCACCTTCGCTCCCTCCCACTCCACCAAACGGCCTCCTATATGCAGTGTGCAAGTTCCGCAAAGCATGCCGGAACGGTATACGGCAATATTCGCCGTTCCCCCGCCAATGTCTATGTTCGCTACAGTCTTTCTTGTCTTTATGGAATGTTGATGGGCACCCGATCCCTTGGCGGCAATGATTCCCTCCAAGTCCGGACCGGCTGCCGCTACAAGGAATTCCCCCGCCGCTTTAGATAACCGGTAAACCATTTCTTCTGCATTTTGTTTCGTTGCCGTTTCCCCGGTAATGATGACAGCCCCTGTTTGTATGTTATCGATCGTGATCCCGGCTTGATGGTATTCACTTTCCACAATTCTTTGAACAGCAGGTATATCAATTACCGTATCGGATAAAAGCGGGGTCCTGAAAATGGGACTTCGATACAGAATTTTCTTTTCGGTAATTTCAATTTTTGGCACCTGTCCGCCACCCGCCACATTCCTAAGCGAAAGCTCGCTGATGACAAGTTTCGTCGTACTGGTGCCAATATCAATTCCTGCACTGATGATTCGTTCCACCTGTTCATTCATTAAAATCACACCCCAGTTTTACACCACTTGGATTTCATTGCTGTTTTCTTCCTCGTTTTTCGTTTTATATTCATTTACACCGATAACTCCTGCTTCACGATCCTTTTCCTCCAATTCCAAAGCTTTCGGAACGGACAGCCAGTAAGCAAGACCGATTCCAATCGCTCCGGCAGATAGCTTGCCGACAATGATCGGCAATATCAAGGAGGGCTGAAAGTTGGCTGTGAATGATAATGATCCCCTAATAGGAAGGCCGCACACACGGCGAAGGAAATGTTTATGACCTTATCCTTCGGCGGCATATCTTTAACAAGTTTGAACATCGCTAATATATTGGCTACCGTGGCTAATATCCCTGCACTCCCCGCTTTGCTCAGCCCGATTTTGCCGCCCATCGCTTCAAGCGGTTTGCCTGCGTATTTTTGAATCAGGTAAATCATTGGAAAAGCACCTGCCAGCATTATCCCGATATACCCCGCCGTTTCCAGGGCACGGAACTGGTCTGCCTTATCAGCCATGATCGGATGGAAACCCCAAGCACCAAGTACATTGGAAAACAGTCCGGTGAAAATTTCCACGATTGAAAACACGAGTACAAGTTTGATAGCGGCATCCAATATTTTTCCAAACCACATGAAACCTTTGATCATCAAATCCGGCAGGAAATAAAGACCTAGCGCGAGCAAGACCACAAAAATAAGAAGAGGGGAAAGATTCAGGGCAATTTTCAAATAGCTCAACGCGAATTCATATGTAGAATCCGCATTCGTGGAAATCACTTCTCGGATTTTCGAATTCGTTGCCACCACCAGCACGCTTGATATAAAAGCGCCAATCGGAATCGTCAGGATTCCTGACATGACACCAAGTGCCATGTATTTATGATCACGCTTCTCCAGCATCGCAAGTCCCATTGGAATCGAGAATACAATCGTTGCCCCTGACATGAATCCGACAATCATCGCCATGATCCAGCCTTCATATGATTGCTGCAGCTCGGCCGCTAATTGGTAACCCCCCATATCCGTTGCCAAAATCGTTGTTGCGGCAAGGGCGGGATCTGCACCGATCGCAGCGAAAATCGGGCCGCATACTTTATCGATGAACCATGATAAATAAGGGATCGAGGCCATGATTCCAGCTGCCGGGATAAATATATGGCCAACAGTATGCAAACCTTCCATGAACTGTTTGCCCAAGCCTTGCTCACTGTCTTTAATCGATGCAATAGCACCGACAACGGCACACACCATAATGATATAAATAACGAACTTACCAACCATCTCCATACATATTCCCCCTGAATTCCGATTTATTTTGGCCTATCGACTTAAAAAAAGGGTATTAAAAAGACGCCTCTTATAGCCCAAACTTAGGTTGCTCGGCAGAAATGCCTGCCTTCAACCATTTTGGTCCATCAAAGCGCCATTGCTTCATCTATTTACTTGTTTTTGATCATTTGCAATGATTCGACGTGCCACCGTCTCCATGGAAAGCTGCTTATCCATACTTAGCCTTCTCAGCTTATTGTAAGCGGTTTCTTCCGTTACATTCTTCCTTTTCATGATAATTCCTTTTGCCTTTTCAATGACTTTACGATTTGTGAGCGTTTCATCCAATTGAGCATTTCGTTCCTGATGCTTCTTTGTATTGGCTGCTTGCAGCAAAGCTATCTCCACCGCCGGAATCAAATTCGCCTCCGTAATTGGCTTTACAAGATATCCGACGATATTCGCGCGCTTCGCCTCGTCAATGTATTCACGCTGGCTGAATGCAGTTAAAAGCAGGACCGGAATCTGAAAGGTATTGGATATCACATCACTAGCCTTAAGCCCATTCATTTTTGGCATTTTGATATCCATCAAAACGAGATCCGGCTGTAGTGCATGTGCCAATTCAATCGCCTTCTCGCCGTTACGGGCATGTCCTACCACATCGAAGCCTGCATCCTTGAGCATGATCGTTATATCAAGCAGAACAATCGATTCATCCTCCACGACCAAAATCCTCTTGACCACTTCTCCCACCTACCTCTTGTATGGAAATCTTACAGAAGCCAGGGTACCTTCTTTAATCCGATGAATCGAAAACTCCCCATCCAAATCATTTTCCACCGTCATGCGGATGATATCCAGCCCTAAAGTTGATTTCACTGCCGGTGAATATCCGATGCCATCATCTTTTACTTGAATTTCCAATTCAGGACCATCCTTTTGAAAGCATACGGCAATCTTCCCTTCCGTCCCTTCCTTGAAAGCATGCTTCACACAATTATGAATGAGCTCATTCACAACCAGCGCGACAGAAACGCCAATGTCGGAATCAATGGAATGAAGCTCATCACCACTATATTCAATGCTCAGGCTTTGACGGGCATGACCCTCCGTATGAACGATCATATCGCCAATTTTCCTAATAAGCTCCAGCAGGTCCACATGATCGACCTGACTGCTTGCCAAAATGATTTCATAAACCGACGATATGCTTAACACCCGGTTCAAACTGACCAATAAATGGGGCTTGCTTTCTTCAGGGGCTCCTATCCTCATTTGCAGCCGAAGTAAACTGGCGACTGTCTGCAAATTATTCTTCACCCTATGATGAATTTCACGAATGGCCACTGACTTGCTAATCAGCTCTCTCTCTTTATCCCGCAGTTCTGTCAGGTCCCGGATGATGATGAACGTTTCATCGGAATTCTTGTTGCCCAAATGGAATTTCTTTATTTGAAAAATCTTTTTACCAATGTTCATTTCCTTCATTAAAATGTCCTCTTTTGAAGCAAGAACATCGGCAAAGCCAGGAAAATAATCGAAAATGGATTCACCTAAAACACAGTCCGTCATACATATATCCGATACTAGATTAATGGCAGCAGGATTCGTATAGACAAGCCGGTTTTGGTTATTAATCAGGAAAATGGACTCCTCGATAAATTCAGGAACTAAGGAATTTTGTTGATCTTGCCTATCAAACTGTTTTGAAGTTTCAGGTTCTTCATTAATCACCTTTTCCATGATCAAAACGGCGATGACCCGATTGCATTCCCCCTTGATTGGAACGACACTTTGCTGGACCATTGCTCCCTCTTGAGTCAATGCCCGATTCACGAACATGTCCTTACCGGTCCGCAATACATAAAATACTGCCGGTTCAAAAGCCTCATAGGCAAATTTCCCGACAACCGGATGATCATAAACCGATTTCACTGAATGTCCGCATGCCTCTGCGACGACAATGGCATGCTTCCCTTCAAGCACCGGACAATCGATAAACACATTCGCTTTATTCAAATTCGCTATTAACGATAAATTCGTTGATAGATTTTCAAGAATCTGAATATCCTTGTCCAGTAAATGAGTATGCATCTCACATAATTCTCGGACAGTCATTGTCCGTTCCATAGGCAAAACTCCAATAAATGTTTATTCATGGATATTATTATAGATTTCGCCTTTATTTTTGTCAATATTCAAAATATTCTAATGTAATGTATTCTAACATTAGATGGAGATATTTAAAGGGATATTTCCCAAACGTAAAAAGACCGAATTTCCCCGAATTTGGAGCAATTCCGTCTTTTTATTGTTTGTCCCTTTTTGATTGTAAACATTACTAGTGGATACTTAGTAGCATATTTGTGAAGTTTGTTTTTATATTTGTTAAGGTTGAGTTATTATTTGCTCAACTTTATTATGAGATATAGCATTACTTGGAGTAAATTGGGCAGTTAATTGATAGTCACCTTTTGTAAGCAACTTTGAATTAATTCTTATCGTATACTCCAATGTTTCTCCTTTACTAAATTCCTTGTAGTGTTCTTCAGTTGGTTGAGGTTCAACAGTAATGATAGTACCCTCTTTAATTGGACTGTCCGTTAAAGTATGGATTTCTACGTCTATTTCATTACCTGTAGCAAATCGTAGATTAACATTTTTATTTGTATGATTGGTAATTTTATAAATAAAACTCTCATAGTCGTCTGTTGTCAATTGATGTTCAAGTGATTGTTCGACGTTAAGTTCAATTGCATTGGTTTTTTTATCCATTTGAGCTATGTAGTAGTAATATCCATATACTATTAATGAAATTGACACAATACCAATAATAGTACCAATAATTAACTTTCGCACGCTCCCCCCTCCCCCTTAACTATACCCATTTTCAAGATATGTTTCCCCATTTAAAGGAGTCGATTGTACTGTTACATCTTCTTCAATCAGTTTTACAGTTGAATTTTTCTTTATTTTATATAATTCATCAGCTGTTAATGATACTTTTACTGCCTTAAAATTCTTGTATTTCCCTTTAATTTTCCCTCCCTCTTTTTCAATTGATTTAGTATCCAATTTCGTATTAAACTCTATTAAATAGTTCTTTTCGCTATGATCCTTTGCTTTACTTACTCGAGGTTGTGAAAAAAATGAAAATATTAGAATAAAAACAGCAATAAATGAAATTATTTTTTTCAACTAATTCATCTCCTAGTTTAAAATTCCAAAAAAAGTTTTTGTTTGATAGTACGTTACATAAGTTGTGCTTATTAGTTTTCCAGCTCCCGTCTATGATTTCATTCGAAATTTGGTAGCAAATGAATCTCCATAGATAGCAGGTCTACTCCATTTTTTGGGGTTCGCTTTAATGGAGTACCTGTTTTTATAATTCAATTAAATCATCTGAATCGCATCATGGTGTTTCATTTTTGAAATTTAATTCCCAAAATTTGAGACAAGTATCTGGCGTTTTAGCATAAGGTTGTTTGTTCATGTTAGAAATGGCAGGATATTTTTATAATAGTAATCGTTGTTGGTTTAATTTCCGGGTTAAACGTAACAGGAATTCACGAAGGATATTAAGGAAGGGTTTAAAGAAGTCTCGTTTGGTGCTATGCTAGTAGGTCGGGGTGGTTTCATTTCATAAAAAATATTTTAATTCCACACATTACCATCTATCCTATTTATAAGAAAGTCAACATTTCTTCCATACTCATGAATTTCACCTCTTCTGGTTATAGTAAAGAAGAAAATAAACGGAGGAGGTACATTCAATGAAAAGTTCTAAGGAATTTGTTGAAAGCATTCAAGAGCAGCAAAAAAAGGAAGAAGGCAATTTCCGCCGTCAAGGCAATGGGAATCCCGCTCAGAAATTACCGAATAAAAAACATTAATGAGGCCCATCTTCAAAAGAATCCCAGCCTTAATATAAGGCCGGGATTCTTTTCACTCCGATGTACTTTTTCTCTTCTTCATCTCTTCGATTTCTTTTGAGAATGTTTCTTCTATCTCTTTTTTATTTCCATATAAAAAGAGGTTATCACCTAATTTGATTTTATAATCATATAACTCTTTCCTGATTTTCACTTCTCCGCTTTCAATAAACAACATATTGATGTCCGCTACTTCTGGGATGACATCAAACGCTTTGACATCTATGAATTCAGAGTCCTCATAAATATCGATCTCCATGACCACGTCTTCATCTTCTAAAAATAGGACCTCCTCTATCGGGTGTTCCCATAATTCATAATGATTGTACATTTCACTTTTCATCTTATTCGATATTCTATTATGCAGGAATGGAGATTTCACTAATACGACTAGAACCACCAGTATTCCTATAATGATGCTTAACTCCATCAAGCGCAGATCATCCGTAAGCAATGTACTGATCGATGAAATGATGACAGCAAGTGAGAAAGCACCAAATAAAATTAAAAACATGCTTATTTTCCTTCGAACGGGATGATCAATGATGGATTTTGACTCGTCAGTTGTAAAACCAGTACCCGTCAGCATGGAGATAACCTGAAATCTGGCCACTGTGCTTTTTAATCCAGTCAATTTCAGCAAGGTAACCGATATTTCAATAACAAGAACGATGATTATAAAATAAAGCAACATAAAAAGTAAATTCATCAAAACGATCACTTCCTCATTTATGGTTTACCCTAATCCCGCCAAATGAATCGCATTCGTTCTTTCAAGTTTCCATCAATATATTCACTTACTTCAAATAACTTCCATTACAAAAAAACGCAGTAAGATCCATTGAATCCTATTGCGTTTTTTACTAATATTCTAATCAAATGCATTTGCCCGTTTTAAATGATGAGTGGGGGAACTTCGTATCTCATATGGTTTTCAGCAACAGTTTTTTTAACAGCGGTGTAAATTGCTCTGGCAATTCAGCTACACTCGGAATCATTAGGCGCTCTTTTCCATAGATGTTTTTCATCGTCAGTTCTTCACTTTCCTCGATGCCTCCATCCGCTAAAAACAGGCCGATGATTTCTATGCCCTTTTTCCTGGCTTCCGAAACAGCAAGATGTGTATCGACAATGCCATTTTGATCATAATCGCTTGCTGCCGGCTCACCATCGGAAAACACGAGCAAGAACCGGTTCTTTTCCCGCCTTTTTTCCAATTCCTTTGCGGCAACCCTGATACTGTATCCGTCCCTGTTGTCTTCCTCTGGTTCAAGCTGCATGATTTTAGCTCCTGAGTTTAGATAAAGAGAATCGGAATGGGACTGGATCACATGGAAGTAGTTCGGCTGATATCCTTCTCTCACTTCATTTGCATCTTCCCAAAATCCAACGATTGAGTGGGGGATCTTTAATTTTTTCAGTACTTCATGAAACAGGACGACCCCTCGTTTCGTTTCATCCATTTTGTTATGCATGGAAGCGGAGCAATCGATCAGCAATGTGAATACGGCATCCATTTCATTTGAATCCTGGTTCTTTTTATAAAAGACCCGAGGATTTTCTTCAAAAACAAGCGGCAGTAATTTCTTCGATAAGCGGCCAAAAACCAAATCTTTTCTTGGTGCGTTCTTTTTATTTTCCAGTGTCTTTTCAATTGTACTGGAGAGTTTTCTCTTGAACGGTTCGATATCCGCAACAAATTCACGGTAGCGTTTCTCTTCCGTAAGTGTTGGTATTTTCGCTTCCTTAATTACCTGAACGACGTCTTTGTTTTCTTCACCAAATGGATGTTCACCACTTTTGCCCATATTCGTTTGTTTCTTCTCCAGCGTTTCCTGCTGATTGTATTCCTTTTGTTTACTTTCCCCTGATGAACCCTGGATGGAAGCCAGTGCTTGGTCGGCATCTTCCGCTTCCCGTGCACCTCCGCCCATCAGACTTGTTTTCGTTCCCTGCTCCAATTCAAATTGAAGAAAAGTCGAATTACTCTCGTCGTTCTTATTCTCCCGGTGCCATGTCGAGAATTTTTCATCAATGAACTCACTTTTTTCTTCATCTGCATCTTCTGTATCATCGTTCAACAGTTCATCATTTCTAGTCAGTTCATCAAATAAGGTATTTGCCTTATACTTTTCCACATTTGCAATGGGAAAGATGAAATATTCATTCATCGTATCCTCGTATCCATCGTTCACACGGAAAACGATTTGCTCACAAATCCTCGTGATGTCACTGGTTTTAGTGGCTTCAAAGACAGAATGGATAAACGGCTTGAGTTTCTCCAGTTCTTCCAGCTGCCTTACATTGGCTCTTGGGAAAATCGGGTCCGGCCTGTCAGATTGAAGCAGTAAATATATGAGGCAGTATAACTCATCCAGTGCAAAACTTCTTGTTACATTCGTCGTCAATTGGCTTTCGAAATATTGTTTAAGGTAAGCCCCTCTTACCGAAAACCATTTTTTCGTGCCTGGCCTTTCCTTCTTCACCAATTCTTCCAATCGCAAGTCTTCCAGTAAAGCGAATAATTGGGCTGCAAACTTCGGAAGCGAACTTTCCCCGATGATATCCTGGTAATCCTTCATGCTCTGGATTGTTGAATGATGCAGCGTACCTATCGTCCTAAGGAGCACGTCCGTTTTCAGTCCCGCTTCCTTCACTTCCTTATTGCCATTTTCCCAAAAATGGCTGGCTGTGACCTTATTCTCGATAAGATCAATGAAGGAACCATAATTGTATTCGAATTCCAGCTCAGGAATGCCGGATAAAACAGTCGAGAGATCCTGCAGCTGTAAAAAAAGAGCCGTATCTATTATTGAATCATTGAAACGGATATACTTCATGAGGCATTCTCCTAGTTAGAATAATGTGTCAGCCAAGTTCTTCACAAACTCACGCTCCCGTTCCTCGTCCAACTTATCCACTATGGAACGAAGAATCGCCCGTTTCGGCGGGATCAACACACTCAGATCGCAAGCATCAAGCAAAGCCCTGATCGATGCCGCATCTTCAGCCACCTTCCCTTGATTCACGGCATTTATCAAATCACTCGACAGTTTAACGAACAATTCAATGCTTCTTGGATCCTTCAACTTTGTATTGGTTTCTATCAATTGCTTTAACTGCTCCCCTTCGATATAAGGAACTTCAATTACGACAAACCTATTTTTTAGCGCTTCATTCAGCGGCACTGTACCGACATACCCTTCGTTGATTGCAGCAATCACATTAAAGCCATCTTTTGCCGTTATGACTTCATTCGTGAACGGATTCGTTATCGTCCTTCTGTAATCAAGCACACCATTGATAAGCGGCAGAGTTTCCGGTTTTGCCATGTTGATTTCATCTATATATAGGAAGTGACCGTGATTCATCGAATTGGTCACTGGTCCAGGTACGAATTCTATCACTTGTTTTTCCTCTTTATAAGCCAATGTCTTGAAGCCCAATAAGCTTTCGGCATCCAAGTCGACTGAGCAGTTGACACTGAACATCGGCTGGTTGAATAAATTCGATAATGTCTCGGCAAACTTTGTCTTTCCAGCCCCTGTCGGACCCTTCAAAAGGATATTCTTCCCCATGCTTAAGGCCGTGATGGCATCCACCATCAGCTCCATCTCGGGAGGCAGATATCCGCCGCTCCTGATCAATTCCTCGAATTGAGCAGGATTTTTTTTGCTTGCTTGTAATATATTTGCGATTTCTATTGGTAATCGATTGATCATTGTGTTCCTACACCCCTTTCTGAACATTTTAAGGCTCTTTCCCATTAAAAACAAACACTAAGAAAAGGAGCTGCATCAAGACAGCTCCCAGACTGCAGGCAAACTAGAAGAAAAGCTAGTTTGCCTACAGTTTTTTATTTAAAGGACATTCCAGTTGATTTCAGAAATCCGCTCCCTTTCCGCCGACTGTCTGCCAAGCCTCGTCAAAGCAAGCGCCTGTGGGGTCTCGGCTAACCAGTTATTCGGCAAGAGTGTCGCAAATTACTTCAATCCAATAAGGGTTATAAAATAATAAAAAAACAAAAGTGTAACCTTGTCTTAATCAAGGTTCGAGATGAAACCAGACTACAGTTTTTTAAAAAAACAATCCAGTTGATTGAAGCGGGTGTTCGAGACTCCTGCGGGAAAAGCGCGTCCAAGGGAGACCCCACAGGCGCAAAGAGCGCCGAGGAGGCTCCCGGACCGCCCGCGGAAAGCGAGTGCCTGGAGGCAACGTTATTCGAAGTTCATTCTGATGACCCTTAATAGGCTTCCTTAGGGTCACCTTTCATTAGGTATATCATATAGCCCAATACACCGCCGATGATGGCTGGAATCACCCATCCTACCCCTACACTATATAGTGGAAGGTATTGAGTGAAAAGGTCCGAAACAGATTCCATTTTAATGCCTGATGCCACTATTCCATCCATTATGCTGATGATGGCCGTTAATAATAAGCTTCCTAAATACACCTCCGATTTCCCTTTAAAAAAGGAATGGAAGAATGTTAGAACAATCAAAACGATCGCTACGGGATAAAGAGCCGTTAACACAGGCACTGTAATGGAAATGAGCTTGGTCAAACCTACATTGGCAACAGCCGCACTAAAAACAGAAAAGATGACAACATATGATTTATACGATACAGCAGGCAGTATTTTATTGAAATACGTAGCACAAGCCGTTATCAAACCGATGCTTGTCGTTAGACATGCAGCGATCACAATCAACCCTAACAACACAGCACCAGCCGATCCGAAAAAATGATTCGAGGCTTGAGCCAAAACGTCTCCTCCATTACCCAGCTGACCGAGCTTTTCCACACTTGTTGCCCCGATATAAGTTATAGAAGCATAAACGATCACCAACAAAGTGGCAGCTATTAAGCCGGCTTTCATACAAAATCCTAACACTTCTTTTCTTGATGTTATCCCTTTATCTTTGATTGCGTTGATGACTATGATCCCAAATGCAAATCCGGCCAGCGTATCCATAGTCAAATATCCTTCTTTGAATCCCTTGAAGAAAGAATTATCTGAATAATCAGCTACTGGTGACTGGATTTCACCCATTGGGTTAATGATGGCGACCACAATGAGGATCCCGATGAAAATCAATAATAATGGTGTTAATATTTTCCCGACGATATCCAGCATTTTTGATGGATTGATGGATAATAAACAGGCAATTCCAAAGTATATGATCGTGAATATCAGCAATGGTAAAAAGCCGACATCATTAGAAAGGAAAGGTTTAATCCCTATTTCATAGGATACACTCCCCGTTCTAGGAAGTGCGAAAAGCGGTCCCAAAGACAAATAAAGAACGACTGTGAAGATGATGCCGAATAACGGGTGTGCCCTGCTTGCAAGCGATTGAACATCATTTTTTCCCGAAAAACCAAATGCCAATATTGTAATGAATGGCAAACCCACCCCAGTAATGATGAATCCTAAACTGGCCGACCATAAATTAGTCCCCGCGGATTGCCCGAGCATGGCAGGAAAAATTAAGTTTCCTGCACCAAAAAATAAAGCAAAAAGCATTAACCCTGTTACAATGATAAAAGAAAGTGGTGCTTTCTGTGTCATATAGAGCCCTCCATTGTGTTGATTATCTTAACGAAGAAAAGAGTTGTCCATCAATTTCCCGTAAAAAAAGTGACAAGAACTGCGAACGTATTCTACCTATCTGTTAAAATGTACCTTTATGAAACTATCAATCATCCATAACTCTCCTTACTATAAAATCAGGCAGAAAGTTTGTCAAAGTTATTTCATTAATTATTCGGAAAAATCTTTCTTTTCTTACTTCTTTTTAAGAAAATGAGCGAGGCATTCAGATTCAAAGGAAAAGTTGAGTAAAAAGTACTGCAATTTATTTTGCAGAAAAAATATTTTAATATTCAGATATTCATTAAAACTATCTAAAAAACAAGAAAATAGGAGGAATTAACATGAATACTGAAAAAGAAAAAATGGTGAGCGGGGAACCTTACATGGCCGCTGATCCGGAATTAGTAAGAGATAGGGAAAATGCCAGAAAGTTGACCCGGTTATACAACCAGACAACGGAAAGCGAAGGGGATGAACGAACTGCCCTGCTGAAACAGCTTTTAGGTTCCACTGGGCTAAATGTATATATTGAACCCACTTTCCGTTGTGACTATGGTTACAACATTTCTGTCGGGGAAAACTTTTATGCTAATTTCGATTGTGTCATTTTGGATGTTTGTGAAGTGAAAATTGGCAGGGACTGCATGTTGGCTCCCGGAGTGCATATCTATACAGCCACACATCCGCTGGATCCCTTTGAACGCAGTTCTGGAGTGGAATACGGAAAACCGGTTACGATCGGGGATCATGTATGGATTGGCGGAGGGGCCATCATCAATCCTGGCGTAACTATAGGGAATCATTCCGTTGTCGCTTCAGGGGCAGTCGTAACAAAGGATGTTCCTGAAGGCGTTGTTGTCGGCGGAAACCCAGCGAAGGTCATCAAGCATATTGAAGGAATTAAATAAGGCAGGGCTCACTCCCCCTGAGTGACCCTGCCTCCTTTTTTTCGTTAAATTTTCCTTAATGCTTCCGCGATTGCAGTATCACCAGAGATTAAATCAAATGAACGCTTGTAGGTATTTTCTTCAGTTAAAGAAGCAAAAATCGTTCGAGCCACATCTTCACGGGCAATCGAACCTCTTTCCAATTCTTCGGCGGCGGCCACTTTGCCCGTCCCCGGTTCATTCACCAGACCGCCTGGCCTAATGATGGAATAATTTAAATCGCTTTGTAACAATGCCCTATCCGCATAATGCTTGGCCACATAATACGGTTTGATGGCTTCATTCCAGTTTTCGCGATTATTGGCCTGAAAAGCACTCACCATGATGAATCGGTCGATTCCCAAGTTTTCTGCCGCTTCGATCGTTTTAACAGCACCATCCAAATCAATCAACAGCGTTTGATCAGCACCAGTGCTTCCTCCGGATCCTGCTGTAAATACGATGGCATCGCAGCCTTTTGCCGCATTCGTAATCTCTTCCACCGATCCGGTTAAGCTCACGACGACAGATTCAATTCCATTTTTCTCTAAATGCCTACTTTGTTCTTCTTTACGAACCATTGCCCGTACACTATGTTCCGGGCTATCTTTTAATAAATCTACAAGATATTTACCGATCTGCCCATTTGCCCCAACTACGAATACTTTCATAAAGGTCAGCTCCCATAATGGTTAGTTTGGTTTCCATTCAAATTATTTCATGGACTCAGAACATTATCAAACAATCAGCCCGCAGATTCATCTTTAACATTGGAAATAGTTTGGCAACCACCCTTATATATTTTATAATAAGAACAATACGTGTTCTTCAGGGACATAACGGGGAGGTGTAAAGATGGCAATAAGAATGTTAATGCCACCTTCTGCAGCATCTCATGCAAAGCCTAGTATTGGAGGCGATACTTTGCATGGGGTTGAATTAAGCTAAACTTAATCGCCCGCCTTATCATTTCTAATATTCGGCTTTGCACCTTATTTCATTCTTAAAAAAGAATAAGGGGCTGGCAGAAATGAAATATGTAAAAGCGACGGCCGTTTTGCCTGAAAAGCTGATCGTTGAAATTCAAAAGTATGTGCAAGGTGAAACCATATATATCCCTAAACCTGAAAAGGCCCATCACAAATGGGGAACCCGTTCGGGCTCAAGGGAATTGATCGATGACCGAAATGCCTCTATAAAATACGCATTCAAAGACGGTCATACCATCCATCAATTAGCAGAGGAATATTTTCTCTCCGCGGAAACCATCAAGAAAATCGTTTATTCCAAATAGGATTACATGAGTAGCACTGATAATGATATCAGTGCTATTTGTATGCCGAGTATGTTTCTTAGTCGTTTTCCCCCTTTTAATGAGGATGCATTTTCTGTAAAGTAAATAAAAACGTAATATGTATCGCAGCAACAGAAACAGGAGTGAAGAAAATGGAACCTTTTATCAGGAGCGTGCAGTATAACTTCATAAAATCCCAAACACAGATTCTCATAAATGGACACGCGACGGCCAACGATAAGGATGTAATCAACACCCTGAAGACAGTCGCCAAAGAACGAGTATTAAGCTTATTCAGTGCCTTGAGCGAAGAGCAAAAACAACTGCTGGATCCAGTAGATACCATTAAAGATCCCGCACAAGCCGAAGTCTTTCTCTTACAGGTAAAGCCATTTGTAATCCCATTTAAAGAAGTAACCGAAAAAACGATAAAAAAATTATTTCCTAAAGCAAAGAAATTAAAAGCCCCTTTGTTGGAAAACATTGATTTGAGAGAGATTTCATACTTGGGATGGGATGATGTCGGTTCCGGAAAGAAATTCATCATTGCACCCCATCATAATAAACTCACCGGATTGCATGGAACCATTAAACCTGCCAACAAAAAAGGGATCTGTGCCATATGCAGCCGCTTTGAAGAAGTAGGGATGTTCATGTCTGAAACAAAAGGAACCGTCCAAGGGACATTCATAAAAAAAGGTAATTATATTTGTCTGGACAGTATGAAATGCAACCAGAACGTAACGACTTTGGATAAAATGACCGACCTAATCGAGCGGCTGAAATAATTAGGAAAAGCAATCCTTCAATGGCGAAGGATTGCTTTTTTGTTTTTGTCAAGCACCGAAGCCGTCAGTTAAAAAAATTCTCATTTTGTCCTGCTTATGGAATTCAAGTATAATTGAAGCGATACATGAAAGAAGGAATGATATATTGAAAAGCAAAATGAATCAGTTGTTTGAAGACAAAAAAAACGTTCATGTGCTGTATTCCTATAATGAAATGGAAAATTATATTAAACAAGTTTTGAATTTTATCCAAGAGGGCATCGCAGCGGGAGATTATGTCATTCTTATTGAAAATGACCGTATTTACCCCATCATTCATAAAGAACTGAGCACTCGGTTTACGAAAGATCAAATGGAGTTCATTCACTTTGTGAACAACTTCGATTTCTATTGTTCAAGCGGCAGTTATCATCCTCCTGCAATCGAAGAATACTTTAATAAAACGGTACAGCACTATGTGGAAAATAAAATTTCTTTCCGATCATGGGCACATGTTGAATGGGCAACCATGGAAGAACCGCTGCATATCATAGAGGATTTTGAGAGAACAGTAGATGAAGCTGTAAATCTGCTGTCGTTTCCATTAATTTGTGCTTACAAAGGTGAGAGGATGCCAGACTACCTGAAAACCATATTGTTGGAAACACATCCTTATGTTCTAAAAGACGATGATATCATCATCTGTGAACAATACTTGCCATCTAGTTTGAAATAATAAACAACACGCTTATGAATTCTCCTAAGCGTGTTGTTTTCCGTTGCATTTATCATGAATCCCTCGTGTATTTATACGGCAGCAGTTCACCGATTTTCGTCTTTACCGTTTCCCCATTAACATTCAGTATGACAAAGCACTCTTTTGCATAATCCGAGATTAATTCCCGACACATCCCACACGGGCTAACCACTTTTAAAGCTCTGTCTTCATCATCGGAATAGGGATGCTTAACCGCCACGATTGTATCGAATCCCTTTTCCCCGTCCGATATCGCCTTGCCGATCGCAATGGCTTCTGCACATACGGTAACCCGGCCAATATATGCTTCAATATGTACGGCAGCAACGGTTTTTCCTGAACTGTTTTTAATGCAGCGCCAACATGATGCCTATTTTCCTCGTAAAGATCCCTAATTTTTGCACTTGCAGCTTCTATTAAATCACGATCCGACTCGTTCAATGGATAAGTTTTGATGATTGGACCTCCTTCTCTTCTAATATTTTCATTCAGGGATTTTTTTTAACGCTTCTAAAGCCAATAAGCGGAAATAAGACGCAGCTGGAAAAAGTGCCGTTTCATTTACTATAAACTTAGGATGATGCAGGTCATATGGACCGCCCGACCCTATCATTACAAAAGCACCTGGTATTTTTTCTTGGTAAAAAGCGAAGTCTTCCCCTATTGAGCTAGCTTCCAAGGTTTTAGTCGTGTAACCTGCTGTGTCTCCAACCTGAAGCGCCAAATCTGCCCATTCAGGCGTATTATCAACTGATGGCGGGCCAGGATGCCATGATAGTTCAACATTTGCATCGAAAGTTTCACTTATACCGTGCAGGACTTGTTTCATACGTTTCTGGATGAACTCTCGTTGAGTTTTACTGAAGGTGCGGACGGTTCCTTCCAAATATGCACTATCCGGGATAACATTCCACGTTGAACCGCTATGAATTTGAGTGATGCTCAAAACCGCGGACTCTTTTGGTGCCACATTGCGGCTGATGATGGTTTGCAACGTTGAGATAATATGTCCTGTTATGATAATAGGATCATTTCCCTCTTCCGGTTTGGCCGCGTGTGAGCCAGTTGCTTTAACATGCACTTCAAAGCGATCGACTCCCGCTGTCAGTGCGCCATGTTTTGTCCCTAACTCCCCAACTTGCAATGTCGGATCATTATGAAGGCCAAAAATCACATCCACATCTTCCAGCACACCGGTTTCCATTAAAGCACTTGCTCCATGTCCCGTTTCCTCCGCAGGTTGAAAAATCAAACGAATCGTTCCGGAAAGATCTCTTTCTTCTTTTTTTAATAAAAAAGCAGTCCCTAAAATGACGGAAGTGTGAAAATCATGACCACATGCATGCATCACGCCGATGTGCCTTGAAGGAAAATCCACCTCAGATTGCTCTAAAATTGGTAAAGCATCAATATCGGAGCGAAGTGCTATCGTAGGACCCGGCTTACTCCCTTTTATCTCAGCTACGACACCAGTTTTCAATGGGAAATCAAGTATCTTAATATCTTGAGATTGAAGCGCTTCTTTAATTTTTTTAGTCGTTTCAAATTCTTGGTTTGATAATTCAGGTGTCATATGAAGATCGCGTCTGAATTCCAATAAATAATTTTCCAATTCTACATTGCTTATGATCAACGGTTGTCCATCTCCTTAAAAATCCGAATAGTAAAGAACGAAAGCTAATAGCCAAGGAATATCAAGTGAAGCAGCTATCAAATAAGCTATTTGATAAACGTGTAAAGAACGAGTTCTAATTTAGGTCGCATCCTGAGCATCATAACAATGAATTCCCGGAAATGATAAGTGTGTATATTCCGAATATTTAACATTGACAATTTATTATATAAGATGCTACCATTTGATTTAATTTCTATATTATATTAACGTATCAATCCAAAAAAGGATTCAATTTCTATAGTAGAAAACAAGTAAGGATATATATAGTCGGAAGGAACCCTCTTCTAAACTGGAAGCGGGTTTTATTTCAGCATTAATTCATAGTAAACCAGTAAGGATATTTATATTATAAATCCCCTGCGTTTAAAAGTGAAGACATAAAGGAGCAATTGACGCATGAAAAAGAAAACAGTAAAGCTTGGTGTATTTTTGGCCGGAACAGGACATCACGTTGCTTCCTGGAGACATCCTAACGCCAATCCGAAAGCTAATATGAGCATCGATTATTTTAAAGGGTTGGCCCAGACTGCCGAAAAAGGTTTATTTGATTTATTATTTTTGGCAGATAGTTTGTCAGTTGCAAAGGACTCGCACCCTAATATTCTGACTCGATTCGAGCCATTGACCTTGTTATCTTATCTAGCCTCGGCGACTTCCAATATTGGTTTGGTTTCAACGGCCTCCACCACTTACGAAGAACCCTTTAATGTGGCTAGGAAATTTGCTTCTTTAGACCATATTACCTCCGGCCGCGCTGGCTGGAACGTAGTCACAACGTCCCTTGCCTCTACTGCAGTAAACTTCAATAAATCAGAACATTTAGAACATGGTCTCCGTTATAAAAGGGCGACTGAATTTGTTGAAGTTACCAAGAAATTGTGGGACTCATGGGAAGACGATACATTGGTCATCGATAAAGAAACAGGCCAATTCATTGATGAAAGCAAGTTTCATGAAATCAATCATCAAGGTGAGTTTTTCAATGTAAAAGGACCATTAAATATTTCCCGCTCCCCTCAGGGGCATCCGGTCATTGTACAAGCAGGCTCTTCTGGCGCTGGGCAATTGCTTGCAGCAAAGCACGCAGAGATTGTCTTTACTGCCCAGGAGAACAAGGAGGACGCGATCTCATTTTACCATGAGTTAAAAGGTCAATTGGCCGCTTTTAATCGGGAGAAAAGCAGCTTGAGCATCATGCCAGGTTTGTTCCCGATTGTGGGACAGACCGAGAAGGAAGCCCAAGAAAAGTACGAGGCATTGCAGGAGCTGATCATTCCCGAAATAGGATTGGCTGTTATGGGAAGGTATTTTGGAAATGTGGATTTTTCGAACATCCCTTTGGATACTCCGTTTGCTGATATTTCGCTACCAGAACATGTAGATGGCATCCAAAGTAAATATGATTTGATCGTTAAACGGGCGATCAATGAAAATTTGACGTTACGTCAGACATATCAGTGGGTTGCCGGATCACGTGGACATCATATAGCAATTGGAACACCAACGCAGATTGCGGATAAGATTGAAGATTGGGTGAATGGAGATGCGGCTGACGGCTTTAATATCATGCCAGCCCTCTTGCCTGATTCTTTAACGGATTTTGTAGAACTTGTTGTCCCTGAACTGCAATCGAAAGGAATTTTCCGTACTAAATATGAAAGTAACACATTACGAGGGAATCTTGGCCTGGATAAACCGGCCAACCAATATTCCCATAAGCTTTAAACACCTTACACCTGGCTGATCTCATAGACAGAATCACCGAACCGAAGAGGAATTAACTAGATAGAGTATAGGAGGCGCAAGATGAGTCAAATATTTCGTGAAGTACGTGTAGAAGATGTGGATAAATTCCTCCAGTTAACATTGGATGCTTATGCGAGTATAAGAGAGTTGGATATTCACTTCTCTGCAGCAACCGCCACGAGAGAGGAAGCGATTAAGCATATATCAGAAAATAAGGTATATGTTCTGGAGGAAAATGGGACATTTATTTCGACCGTTTCGATTCGGTTACCTTGGGGCCCTAATCCTGGCCCGCTCGTATTGCCACACATAGGCTGGTTCGCTACAAACCCTGCATATAAGCGTCAAGGCATAGGGAAAAAAGTTCTGTCATGGCTCGAAGAAGAAATTTTGAAGAAGCAACTGAGAGCCCCCGCGGTTACGCTCGGAACCGCGGATAATCATCCATGGCTAAAGGAAATGTACGAAAAAAGTGGATTTGAAGAGATCGGGCAAAAAGATTTAGGCAAAGGTCATCTCACAATATATTTAAGGAAAATCTTGCAGCCGGGACAATATCAAGCTTGGACTGAAAAACATAATCAAACCATTTAATAATAGGAGGAAAATAACGATGAAAAAAATTCTTTCCCTTGGAATCTCTTTACTTTTCATATTAGTACTTGCGGCATGTGGCAATTCAAAACAAGAGAATGCTGCCAATGATTCCGAACAAAAAACAATTAAAGTGGGGTCCACTGGCCAAAGCTATCCAAATGGTTATCAAGAGGATGGTAAATTAATAGGTTTTGACGTAGAACTTACAGAACTCATCGCCAAGAATTTAGGATACAAGGTAGAGTGGGTCACTTCTGATTTCAGTGGGATAATGGGGCAATTGGGATCAGGTAAATTGGACACCGTTGCGAATGCCGTTGCTATAACACCAGAACGCCAAGAGCAATTTAATTTTACAGAGCCATATAGCTATTATGGTGCACAAATTGTATCAAGCACAAAAAACGATGATATTAAAAGTTTGGCTGATCTTAAAGGCAAAACCGTTTCCGGTGTGCTAGGGTCTAATAACGTCACAAACCTAGAAAAGTATGATAAAAATGGCGATATCAAAATACGAACCTATGAAACCCGGGATGGCGCGATGCAAGATGCCATTAACAACCGTGTAGATGGATATATCAATTCCCGCCCAATCCTGGTTGCAGAAATAAAGAAAAATGATCTTCCGTTAAAACTAGTCGGTGATCCAGTGGCCTATGAAAATGTAGGGTATCCATTTACCAAAACAGAAAAAGGCAAAAAATTAAATGATGAATTCACGACAGAAATCAAAAAACTTAAAGAAGATGGTACATTAGCGAAGCTGTCCAATAAATATTTTGGTGAAGACATCACCAAGAATTCCGGCGAATAAGCATAGCGGAGGTTTTAAAGCATTATGAATTTTGATTTACAATATATGTTGGAAATTTCCCTGCAAATCGCAAAATTTATTCCAATCACTCTGGTTTTAGCCATCATTTCGATGGCTATAGCCATTATTATCGGACTTGTAGTAGCCTTAATAAGAAATAGCAATATTTTTGGAATCACACAATTGGCAGGCTTATATATCTCTTTATTCCGAGGAATGCCAACATTGGTACAATTATTCATCATTTATTACGGTTTACCACAGTTATTCCCGTCGTTGTCAACGATGGAAGCAATGACGGCGGCAATCATTGGATTTAGTTTGAAAGAATCCTCTTATTTAGCAGAAATTTTCCGAGCTGGATTGAATTCCGTGGACAAAGGGCAGATGGAAGCGGGCCTTGCAACTGGCATGAAAAGAGTGCAGATTTACTCGCGAATCATATTACCACAGGCTGCTTTAAATGCATTGCCAGCAACAGGGAATACATTTATATCTTTGATTAAAGAAACGTCCCTTGCCTTTACATTAGGAATTACGGAACTATTTGCAGAGGGAAAAATTATTGCATCCGCTAACATGCGCTTTTTCGAGACGTATTTGGTGGTTGGCTTGATTTACTGGCTATTGGTTATTCTTTATTCTTGGATACAAAAATACCTGGAAATTTGGCTCAGCAAACCACTTAGAAGGTGATCATATGATAAAAGTAAGAAACTTATCTAAATATTTTGATGATAAACAAGTATTGAACGATATTGACTTGGATATAAGAACCGGGGAAGTTGTCGCCATTATTGGCCCTTCAGGTTCTGGAAAATCAACGTTATTACGCTGTCTGAACTTGTTGGAAAAGCCCAACAGCGGCACCATCGAAATTAAGGATGTAAAATTGGATACCCAAAAATATAAAGAGAAAGACGCGTACCAATTAAGACAGCAAACAGCGATGGTATTTCAACACTATAACCTTTTTAAAAATAAAACGGCCTTAAAAAACGTGATTGAAGCTTTGCTTGTCAGCAAAAAGGTGAAAAAAGAGGAAGCCATTCAAATCGGCGTGGATTTATTGAAACGGGTTGGCTTGGAAAAACAAGCTAAACAATACCCCGCTACCTTATCCGGCGGACAACAGCAGCGTGTCAGCATCGCTAGAGCATTAGCAGTGAAACCACATGCCATTTTATTCGATGAACCTACCTCCGCTCTGGATCCCGAATTGGTTAATGAGGTTTTACAAGTAATACGGGAGTTAGCTAAAGAGGATACCACAATGGTGATCGTGACGCATGAAATGCAATTTGCGAAGGAAGTTGCTGACCATGTCATATTCATGGCAGACGGACATATTATCGAACAAGGCACCCCAGAACAAGTGATTGAGCATTCTCTTAATCCGCGAACTCAGCGTTTTTTACGGCAAATGGGAGACGAAACGGACGGATCTGCCAGGCAAAAAAGGAAGTGAAGTGCATGAACACGGAAAGGTTATCTGAAATGATTTATCATTCCAATCCGTTGGTAAATGAAGTAGTATTGCAGGCTGCAATCGAAGGACTTCTTGATTATCTTGCTGTTTCCTATCAAACGAAATCCGAAAAGGAAATTACGATTTTAAAGCAAATCATTTTGGAAGAAGGCGGAAATGGGACAAGTTACTTGATTGGAAGTCACAT
Source organism: Bacillus sp. B4EP4a (assembly GCF_006680105.1). Classification (NCBI taxonomy): domain Bacteria; kingdom Bacillati; phylum Bacillota; class Bacilli; order Caryophanales; family Bacillaceae; genus Bacillus; species Bacillus sp. B4EP4a. Next base: position 1,753 of record NZ_VHIK01000046.1, on the reverse strand, counting down.
ACATGCAACAAGATCCCAGGCCGCACTCTTCAATGGCTTTCAAGCTCATTTACTAGATTATGATGATGTACATTCAGATGTACGAGGTCATCCAAGCGCAGTCATTTTGTCTGCTTTGTTAGCAGTTGGAGAACCTGAAATGACCGGGAAACGTTTTTTAGCTGCCTATGTGGTTGGTGTGGAAATCATGGCTCGGTTCGGAGAAGCAATGAACCCATATCATTATACAAAAGGTTGGCATAATACAGCTACACTTGGCGTAATAGCTGCAGCTGGTGCGGTTGCGTATTTACGGGAATACTCACCACGCTTAATAGCTGAAACCATGAGTCTTGCCGCTACCCAATCGGCGGGTTTACGACTCCAATTTGGCACTGTAGTAAAGCCGCTCCATGTAGGGATTGCTGCTAAAAACGCTGTGGATTCCGCAGATTGGATTCGGATGGGTTTACATAGCAACCCCGACTTTTTGAATGATAAGAATGGATTCTTTGAGGTATATGCAGAAAATGGAGTTCCCGATTTGACGGAAGATTGGGGAAAGACATGGCGGATCGTAACACCAGGATTATGGTTTAAACAGTACCCTTTTTGTTCTGCTGCGACACATGGCGCTGATGCAGCTGTCTTTTTACATAAGACGTACGATTTGTCGGAAGAAGATATTGAATCGGTGAGTGTTTGCTTTCCTCCAAATGGTGATTCCGCTTTGATTCACCATAACCCTTCCACCGGTGAAGAAGGAAGATTTTCGATTGAGTATATTGTATGGCTCGCGCTTACAGGCAAACCCCTGACCTTTGCTTCTTTTGAATCGAAACCTATTCCCCATTCATGGAGAAAATCTTTTCAAAAAGTAAATAGGGAGACGGATGCAAAGATCAAGCCTTCCAAAGCAGCACTCCCAGTGGGACGATTTACAATTGTGACCGTGACCACAACGAGTGGGGATGTACTATCGAAACGAATCGATACACCTAAAGGAAGTCCTGGAAACCCATTAACAAAACCCCAGCTAATAGAAAAATTGCATAAAGCCATAGGAGATGAAGTAGAGACAGAGAAAATAATAGCAGCTGTCCATGCACTGAATCACACATCACTTGGCGTTCTTCAAGAAGCTGACTATAGAAGCTGACTGAAAGTAAATTAGGCGAACAGTATTTATATACTGCTCGCCTAATTTGTATACCCATCAATACGGTATTTTTACACGTGGGTTTTGGCGTTTTACTCGTGAGTTGTGCACTTACTTGTGAGTTTCGGCGCTTTACTCGTGAATTCGGGGCATTTACTCGTGAGTTGTGCACTTACTCGTGAGTTTTGGCGTTTTACTCGTGAGTTTCGGCGTTTTACTCGTGAGTTGTGCACTTACTCGTGAATTTCGGCGCTTTACTCGTGAAAGTTGTGCACTTTCTTGTGGGTTTCGGCCATTTACTCGTGAGTTTTGGCGTTTTACTCGTGAGTTTCGACCATTTACTCGCGAGTTTTGGCGTTTTACTCGTGAGTTGTGCACTTACTCGTGAGTTTCGGCGCTTTACTCGTGAATTCGGGGCATTTACTTGTGAGTTTCGGCCATTTACTCGTAAGTTTCGGGCATTTACTCGTAAGTTTGGGCGTTTTACTCGTGAGTTGTGCACTTTCTTGTGAATTTCGGCGCTTTACTTGTGAGTTTCGGCCATTTACTCGTGAGTTTTGGCGTTTTACTCGTGAGTTGTGCACTTACTTGTGAGTTTCGGCGCTTTACTCGTGA
>NZ_VHIK01000045.1:0-81210 GCF_006680105.1 Bacillus sp. B4EP4a | reverse complement strand
AAGGGAAATGAAAATTTTAGAGAAAGATATTGACATCCTATTAGCTGGTTTACTTCAATAAGGCAAGTTTTGAGGCAGCCTTTTTTTATGTCACTAAAATACCAGGGGAGCAAGACAGCCGAAGTGTTTTCGAACTACGTAATATAGTAGCTAACCCTGTTCCTTCTTCAGCCGAAACTGGGAACGTCAAGTTGGTTCATGGATCGGCGATATTTTTGAACGAGATAATTGGATTCCCAAATGGTCTAGTGGGGTTGATAAAAAAATTCCGGTGATTTTTGTGTCATTATCCTAATTAGAACATAACATGAATTAACCCATTTAATTTTTTCCTCCTAAAACGAATAAGGAGATGTTTCTATTGTCAAGTTGTGGTCATGAATCAAGTTGTTGTAATGATATTGGTGGATTTGGTGGCGGCTTCGCTTTTATAGTCGTTTTGTTTATACTCTTAATCATCGTTGGAGCTTCTTGTTTCGGCGGAGGTTACGGCGGAGGTTACGGCGGCGGCCCCGTACAAGGATATGGCGGTTACTGCTAAATAGTATATAAAAAAAGCCGACCTTTATTGGTCGGCTTCTTTTATGACTAATTTATCGCGAAGTTAGCTTAATGATTGAATCGATAATTTCATCCCAATCTTCACTATGAATCTCATGTCCCGATCCATCAAGAGTCACTAATTCTGCATGAGGGATGGCTTTTGCAAGGGCAAGTCCGTGCTCGTATGGCAAGGCTGGATCTTCTGTGCCATGAATAATGAGGACAGGAACGGATATCTCACCCATTCTATCAAAATATTCGTCTCCGCCAGCAAGCAAAGCATGATTAAATCTGCTCGGTAGTTGTTTGGCGCGGTCCGCCTCTCTTTTTGCCAGTTTATACATTCTTTCCTGCTCATAAGGTTTGGAACCGGCTAAAGTTTTCCATCCATCCGCAAGAAAAGCGATGACCGCCTCCCGATTTGTCCAATCCATGAAAGCACTCTTCGCATGATGATCCAATATGCTTTGGTCCATTGGAGGCAGTTTTTCCATTACAGTCCCGAACACACTTGATGCAATTAGCGTAAGCGTAGTTACGCGTTCCGGATATCTTAATGCAAGAATCTGGCCGATCATACCGCCTAGGGACATCCCGACGATAGACGCCCGCTCTATGGAATAAGCGTCCAGGACACCCGCGGCATCGTCAGCCATGTCCGTTATTGTATAGTTGGAGGTACCGGGTTCATAACTGACCGATCGTCCGAGATCCCGATGATCGTACCGAATGACAAACCTCCCTGAATCAGCGAGGCGGAGACAGAAGTCATCATCCCACCAGTCTAATGAAGACATCGCTCCCATGATCAAAAGCACAGCAGGGTCCTTACGGTTTCCAAAACTTTCTGTACATATATCCACTTTATTTATTTTCAGTATCTGTTCACTCATGTTTTTTACCTCCGTATTAAATATTATCTAATAGCCGCTACCATGGCGCAGATCAATAAATTCTTTCCGGAGCATGATGATTGGCCTGCGCTTTTAATTATCGCAGTCTAACCCACTTAATAATCATGACGAGGCCTCCTTTTATATTTGTGAAATGGGAATTATCCCTATATTACTGTAACATGTGCGAAATCTTTGCACCACCAAATTTTTCCACATTTCTAAGAAGACAGAAAACCCCGAATACAGAGCACCTTTTTGGTGTCATTTATTCGGGGTTTATTGCAGATGCATTTTCCACTTATTGAGCTGTATATCCGCCATCTAACACGACTGCCTGGCCTGTGATGCCCCGTGCTTTGTCGCTTGCGAGGAAAATGGCGTAGTCGGCAATTTCACTTACATCGAGTAAGCGGTTTTGTGGGACAAGTGGATAGATGACCTCTTCCAAAACGCTTTCTAGCGGGACTTGTCTTGTTTTCGCCAGATCCTCCAATTGACCGCGGACGAGAGGTGTGTCTACGTATCCTGGGCAAAGGGCATTGACGGTAATGCCAAAAGAGGCGCTTTCCAAGGCGGCGACTTTCGTTAATCCGATTACACCGTGTTTGGCACTATTGTACGCTGCTTTGTTGGCAAATCCAATCAGGCCGTTAATGGAAGAGATGTTGATGATTCTGCCGAAGCCTTGTTCTTTCATGATCGGCAAAACGTTCTTAATTGAAATGAATGGCGCGGTCAGCATGATTTTGATCATCAGTTCGAATTTTTCAGTTGGAAACTCCTCGATAGGAGCAACATGCTGAAGGCCGGCGTTATTGATGAAAATATCTATTCGTCCGTATTTGTCTTTAGCTTGTTTGATTAGTTGGATAATATCTTCTTCACTTGTTACGTCTGCTTTTAAGCCGATAACTTCCAAGCCTTTGTTCCTTAGGTCTAAAGCAGCTTTTTCAACTGTGTTTTGGTCAAGGTCGGACAAAACGACCTTTGCGCCATTTTCAGCGAATATCTTTCCAATCTCAAAACCGATTCCTCTAGCAGATCCGGTAATTATCGCCACTTTATCTTTAACCATATTACATTCCTCCAATAAAAAATGTAATGGTCCAGGTCTGTCATTTTATGTCGTAAATAGGGAATATTTCACAAGGTAAACTCCATTGGAAATATAAAGGGAAGGTTATAAAAATATGGTTTAGGTTAATGAGTAAGAGTCTATCATGATTTTCAAGATAAAAAAAGAATTTTATTTCCCCCTATCGTTGGCATAAATATTGCATAGATAAAAAGGTGAGTAAATATAGGTAATTGAAACGGAAAGGGGAAGCTGGATGATTAAAAAAATAGCCATTATCGGTTCAGGTGTAATGGGGAGCGGGATCGCTCAGTCTTTTGCAGTTAGCGGATATTTCGTCACCATTAACGATATAAAGGAAGAGTTGCTATACCATGCCCAAAATCGAATTTCTGAGAATCTATCACTGCTCATTGAGGAAGGGACCTTGACTGATCAGGAAAAGCAAGGTGCTTTAGCGAATATTACGTATAGCGTAGATTTGGAAGGGGCTGTAAGGGATGCTGACTTTATCATTGAGGCGATTCCGGAAGTCCTCGAGCTGAAGTTAAATCTATATCAGCAAATGGAGGAAATAATCAAACCGGATGCCATTGTTGCTTCAAATACATCGACCTTTCCGATTTCTCAATTGATGGAGAAGGCCTCGTTTGCGGACAGAATGGTCATCACGCATTTCTTTAATCCTGGCCATTTGGTTCCGTTGGTTGAAATTGTTAAGCATGACGAAACAAAGCCCGAAATCGTCAAGACAACAATGGATTTAATGCGTAAAATCGGCAAGTCTCCGATTCTCTTGAAAAAAGAAATAGCAGGATTCATCGCCAATCGTCTTCAGACTGCCTTGATGCGCGAAGCCTTTTATCTATTGAAAGAGGGCGTTGCCGATGCTGAGGATATCGATACGGCGATAACGGCTGGACCAGGTTTTCGATGGGCATTTACTGGGCCGATCGAGATTGCTGATTTTGGCGGACTGGATACATGGCAGCGCGTTTTTGATAATGTTTCACCGGTATTGGATCAAAGTAAGGAAGCCCCTGATTTGATTCGTGATTTGGTGGCTAAGGGAAAGCTTGGGACGAAGTCGGGAGAAGGGATTTTTACGTATGAAGGATCTGCCGTTTCCCAGAAAATCAATGAGAGGGACCGTAATTTTATTAAACTAGGAAAATTAAAAATGGAGAAGGAGGAAGTATTATGAGAGAAGTAGTGATTGTAGGGGCAGCAAGAACACCAGTTGGTGCGTTTGGAGGCAGTCTTGCCAATGTGTCGGCGGTTGACTTGGGAGTTGTGGCCGCCAAGGAAGCGATTAAGCGGGCAAATATCTCGGCTGACATGATCGATGAGGTATTGGTAGGGAATATTCTATCTGCTGGATTAGGGCAAAATGTGGCACGTCAGGTTGCGATTCATGCAGGGATTCCGGAAACAACGCCGGCCATGGCCATTAATAAACTTTGCGGATCTGGCCTCCGTACGGTAATAATGGGAGCGCAATTCATTGCCCTTGGTGATGCTGATGTGATTCTTGCCGGGGGGATTGAAAGCATGAGCAATGCTCCATATTTACTTCCAAATTATCGTTTTGGACAGAAAATGGGTAATGCCGAAGCAGTCGATTCCATGACATATGACGCCTTAACGGATGTTTTTAATCAATATCATATGGGCGTGACTGCGGAGAATATCGCCGAGCAGTGGGAAATCAGCCGTGAAAAGCAGGATGAATTTGCTTTAGATAGCCAACTGAAGGCTGAAAAGGCACAGCTTGAAGGAAGATTTGCAGATGAAATCGTACCTGTTGAATATAAACGCAGAGGAAAGGCGGTCTTGGTGGACCAAGATGAACACCCGCGTCATGGGCTGACGATCGGCCAGCTAGCGAAGCTGCGTCCTGCTTTTAAGGAAAATGGAACGGTTACGGCAGGAAATGCATCCGGAATCAATGATGGGGGTGCGATGTTAGTCCTGATGTCTAAAGAGAAAGCGGACGAACTGGGACTGGAAGCATTAGCAACCATTAAGTCATATGCAAACGCCGCGCTTGATCCGAAAATCATGGGATACGGTCCAGTGCCTGCGACAAGAAAAGCTTTGGCAAAAGCGGGATTGACAATAGATGATCTTGATTTGATGGAAGTGAATGAAGCCTTTGCGGCCCAATCACTAGCCGTGCTTAAAGACCTTGAACTGAAGCCGGAGAAAGTGAATGTAAATGGCGGTGCTATTGCCCTGGGTCATCCGGTAGGTGCTTCCGGTGCCCGCATCTTAGTGACTTTATTGTATGAAATGAAGCGCAGGGCTGCAAAAACCGGACTTGCCACATTATGTATCGGTGGCGGACAGGGAACTGCGCTGATTGTGGAACGGTAATGACTTGGCCTCATTTTCCTATGATATAATGGAGGAAACTTCAGACGGGTTAAGGAGAATAGGAATGGCCAGCGATAATAAAACTATTCAATTGGAATTAGTGAAAGCGATATTGGAAGAATTGCCTTTCGGTGTTTTGGTATCGAAAAACGAAACAGAAATCGTTCTCTGCAATCGCGTATTATCCGAGGCTTTTGCTGAGAATGAATTTGATCTGCAAATAAATTTGATTATTGAAAAAAATCTTGTGCCAGCTGTAAATACTCCGATCCGTTTGAATGATAATAATGGAATTGTCAGAAAAGCCATCATTCAAATGGGTGATGAGGAGTATCAGATTTATCTCCTGTTATTTACAAATAATAAAAGTGATTTTCTTAATATCGATAATCATGAAGAACTTCTGTTTAAGGATATTATCGAATTTGCCTATGACGGCTTGGTGATGGTCGATACGGAAGGGTATGTCCAAATGCTGAGTCACGCTTATGCGGATTTTCTTGGCGTCGATCAGGAAAGCTCCATAGGGAAACATGTAACGGAGGTCATTGAAAACACCCGTATGCATGTGGTCGCCAAAACTGGCAAGCAAGAGGTCGCTGAATTACAAAAAATTAAAGATAATTATATAATTGCGACCCGCTCCCCGATAAGGAAACAAGGTAAATTAATAGGGGCGGTCGGAAAGATTCTTTTTAAGAATGTCGGGCAATTTACCGCTCTTTCCAAACGGATAAATTCACTTGAAGTAGAGCTGAAAAAGTACAAAGGTGATTTTCGCGAGAGAAATAAGGCCTCATATACGTTTGATCATTTGATGGGGAGAAGCACTGCTTTCATGGAAGTAAAAGGTCAAGCCAAAATTGCCGCTAAAAGCGACTCGAATGTGTTGATTTTGGGCGAAAGCGGAACAGGTAAGGAGCTGTTTGCCCATTCCATTCATAATGACAGCAGAAGGGCCATGGGTGTGTTTGTCAAAGTGAACTGTGCCGCCATCCCGGCAGAGCTGCTGGAGTCAGAGCTATTTGGCTATGAAGAGGGTTCTTTCACTGGTGCAAAAAAAGGCGGAAAAGCAGGTAAGTTCGAAGCGGCTGAAGGCGGAACGATTTTTCTCGATGAAATCGGTGAGCTGCCACTGCATATGCAGGTGAAGCTGCTCCGTGTTTTACAAGAAAAAGAGATCGAGAGGGTCGGTTCGACGGGAAGCATTCCGATTGATGTACGGGTAATCGCTGCAACGAACCGTAATCTGGAGGAAATGGTCTCGAAAGGGGAATTCCGACTTGATATGTATTACCGGTTGAAGGTCTTGCAAATCCAGGTTCCTTCCTTGAGGGAGCGACCGGAGGACATTGAAATACTGGTAAATCATTTTGTTGAAAAGTACCAGAACCTCATGAAAAAACGCGTAACGGGTATGAGTGAACAAGCTTTACGGCTGTTGCGTCTTTATAAATGGCCGGGTAATATCCGTGAGTTGGAGAATATCATTGAACGCGCAATGAATATTGTTGAAGAAGGGGAAATGATACGTTCCAAGCATCTCCCTAAAGAAATAACGGGTCATAAAGAATCAGTATCGATCCGCACTTTAGCTGAAGTAATGGACGAGACCGAACGGGCTGCAATAGTTTCATGTTTGGAAATGACTTCTGGTAATAAATCGGAAACGGCAAAGAGACTCGGAGTGAGTCGAACAACACTGTATGAAAAAATGAATAAATATAGTTTATGAATATAGAAAGTACCCTTTTGCCAAAGGGTTCAGACTGTAGACAAATTCGAAGAATATCGAGTTTGCCTGCAGTTTTTTTATTTTAAAAACGTTTCAGGTGTTTTCAGAAATCCGCTCCCTTTCCGCCAACTGTCTGCCAAGCCTCATCAAAGCAAGCGCCTCCGGGTCCCGGCAAGCCAGTTTTTCGGCAGGAGTGTCGCAAATTTCTTCAATCCAATGAGGGGTTTATAAAAAAACAATGAAGTAACCTAGTCTTAATCATGGTTCAGGATGAGACCAACCTACAGTTTTTTCTATAAAAAACAGTCCAGTAGATTGGAGCGGGTGTTCGAGACTCCTGCGGGAAATGCGCGTCTAGGGAGACCCCGCAGGCGCAAGCCGAGGAGGCTCCCGGGACCGCCCGCGGAAAGCGAGTACTTGAAGTGAACGTTTAAACAGCCCCTCCAAAAAAAACAGTAGGTACATTAGTGCATATTTTTCACTAGCAAATATTCGGGAGTGTTAGGAGATCCGTACATAAAATGAAAGGAAATATAAATGGTGTAAGAAAAGGTTTACACTTTTTTGAAGTTTATACGTATGTGTACTGAAACCTTGACAGTTTTAAGGGATTTTATTTATAAAAAGGGAAATAAAATGTTTGAAAAGGTATTAAAAGATGTGATTTTTCATTGTACTTAAGTTGGCACAATAATTGCATAATTACTTTAGTGGATGGCCTATCTGTCATTTTATATTGTGTTTCCACGTAAAATGAAAGGGGATTTCGTAATTCAGCAGATTGTTGAAAGCGTTCTCAATAATTGGAAACCACTGAGGAAGATCATTCAGCTTGACTTGGGGAAGGCAGGCTTGGATGGCAAAAGCGGAATAATTGAAAATATGGAATTTAGGAGATTAATAGTTTTACTTAAGGGCTTCCGAAATTATTTTGGGGCAAGGGGAGAAAAGGGGGAATTGAGTTGGTGATTCAAATTTTAGCCATTGTTGTGGCGCTGGGACTTTTAATCTTTTTAGCCTACCGGGGCTATCCGGTCATTATCATAGCGCCGATTGTTACTTTATTGGCGGTCATTCTATCCGGTGGGCATTTGCTGCCGAGTTATACAGAGACATATATGACGTTTGCGGCTAACTATATAAAAGCGTTTTTTCCGATATTTTTATTAGGGGCCGTATTTGGAAAAGTCATGGAGATGAGCGGTGCAGCTGCATCCATTGCCAAGACCATCGTAAAATCACTAGGCTCAAAGCAGGCCATTCTTGCTGTGGTGCTGGCGTGTTCGGCGCTGACATACGGCGGGGTTTCATTGTTTGTAGTGGCATTCGCCGTTTATCCATTTGCAGCGGCAATTTTTAAAGAGGCAGACATTCCAAAAAGATTATTGCCAGGAACGATAGCATTAGGCGCTTTCACTTATACGATGGATGCCCTTCCTGGAACACCTCAGATTCAAAATATCATTCCAACGAATTATTTCGGAACTGATACCTATGCAGCTCCAATAATGGGGATTATTGGCGCGATCATGGTATTCACTGGAGGAATGCTCTGGTTAGAGCGTCGCCGTAAACAAGCGTTGGCAAATGGTGAAGGCTACGGGGAAGGACATATTAATGAACCAGAAAGTGCAGAACAGCAAAACCTGCCTAACTTTTGGCTGTCCATCGTACCGCTCATCCTTGTCGTAGCGTTTAATTTTGCTTTCAGCCGGAGTGCCATTTCGGTTAAGCACTGGTATGATGCATCGATGTTGAAGGAAACTTTCAACATTGCCGATGTAAGCACAGTCACTTCATCATGGTCTTTGATTGTTGCATTGACAATCGGTATTATTGCAGCGATGCTTCTGAATGTTGGACGTATCAAGGTCAAATTGGCAAGTGGATTAACAGCTGCGGCAATGGGATCATTGCTTGCCATATTCAATACTGCATCTGAAGTTGGTTTCGGGAATGTGGTGAAAACTCTTCCTGGATTCTCGGTCATTCAAAACTGGGTGTTCGATGCAAGCGGCAATCCACTCGTATCCGAAGCTATCGCCGTCAATGTGCTGGCAGGGATTACCGGATCCGCGTCAGGTGGACTTTCGATTGCGTTAGAAGTAATGGGAAGTCACTATTTGCAGGTGGCTCAAAGTGTCGGAATCACCCCGGAAATGCTTCATCGAATTGCATCCATGGCATCTGGCGGAATGGATACGCTGCCTCATAATGGTGCCGTCATTACCTTGCTTGCCATTACTGGACTGACACATCGTCAATCTTACAAGGATATCTTTGCGATTACGGTTTTGAAAACAGTGACCGTGTTCATCATTGCTTTTGCAACTTCACTGTTTATTTAATAGAATAGTATTAAGAATGGAGATGATGGAAAATGAGTAAATTATTAACATCTTTTGATAGCGCTATTCAACAAATCGAGGATGGAGCAACCATTATCGTTGGCGGATTCGGATTAAGCGGAATACCAGAAAAACTAATCTTTGCTTTGCGTAACAAAGGTGTGAAGGATTTGACGATTGTCAGCAACAATTGTGGAGTTGACGATTGGGGTCTAGGTCTTTTGCTTGAAAATAAACAAATCAAAAAAATGATCGCTTCTTATGTAGGGGAAAATAAGTTATTTGAACAGCAATTTTTAAGTGGCGAGCTGGAGGTCGAGCTAGTTCCCCAAGGAACGCTGGCCGAGCGTTTAAGAGCGGGCGGAGCGGGAATTCCTGCCTTTTATACAGCTACAGGAGTAGGAACGGAAGTCGCAAAAGGTAAAGAACATAAAGAGTTTGATGGCCGCACATACATTATGGAAAAAGGAATAGTCGGAGATTTTGCCTTTGTAAAAGCCTGGAAAGCAGATCATTTCGGTAATCTTGTATATCGGAAAACGGCAAGGAATTTTAACCCTGTCGTTGCCACAGCAGGGAAAGTCACGCTTGTCGAAGTGGAGGAGCTCGTGGGCACAGGAGAGCTCGATCCAGATGAAATTCATACTTCAGGGGTTTATGTACAGAAAGTGCTTGTAGGAAATGACTATGAAAAACGAATTGAAAAACTTACAACTGCTAACGCATAAAAAGGAGGAGTATTCGAATGACTAGACAACTAATTTTAGAACGGGCCGTTAAAGAAATCCAAGATGGTATGTGTGTGAATTTAGGGATTGGAATGCCGACCTTGATTGCCAACATGATTCCAAATGACTTTAATGTCATGCTTCAATCGGAAAATGGCTTACTGGGAATCGGGCCTTATCCACAAAAGGATGAAGTCGATCCGGATTTGATTAATGCAGGAAAAGAAACAGTAACGGCAAAATCGGGGGCATCATTTTTTGATAGCGCTGAGTCGTTCGCGATGATTCGCGGCGGCCACATCGACCTGGCCATTTTAGGCGGGATGGAAGTTTCCGAGAATGGGGACTTGGCAAACTGGATGATTCCAGGGAAGATGGTAAAAGGAATGGGAGGGGCGATGGATCTCGTCCAAGGCGCAAAACGAATTGTTGTCATAATGGACCATGTGAACAAGCATGGGGAATCCAAAGTGAAAAAGAGCTGTACATTGCCATTGACGGGGGAAAAAGTCGTCCATTGCCTGATTACCGAACTGGCTGTTTTTCAATTTACAGAAGCTGGCATGGAATTGATTGAATTGCAAAATGGCGTAACACTTGATGAAGTGAAAAGTAAAACAGAGGCTGACTTTAAAATAAGCCCCTCTATTGAAATTAGAGCGTAAGTTAAAGAGATTAATAAAATAATTCATTAATAGACTACTTTCATTCGCAAAATGGGCGAACGGAAGCAGTCTATTTTTTTTGTCGTAAGGCTGTCATAAGTTGGGGGGATTCTAACAGGGGGGAGTTTATGCAGGATCGAAAAATGTCGTTTCAGATTATAGAACAAAGGGATTTTATCCAATTTTATAACTAAGTTGATTGAAACGGAAGTTGCGAGACTCCTGCGGGAAAAGCGTGTCCAAGGAAGACTCCGCAGTCGCAAAGAGTGCCGAGGAGGCTCCCGGACCGCCCGCGGAAAGCGAGTGCCTTACGTTCCGATGAAAACACTCGAAATTTACAGCCCCTCCAAAAACTGTAGGCTACAGTCTGAGACCGCAAAATGTGGTCTCTTTTATTTGGTTTAAAAATCAGCAATATGAAAATTTTCCATCCATGCTACTTTTCCATTAAAAAGGCTTATATAAAGCCTGATGGGAACTTAAAAGGAGGGATTACATTGACGGTAGCATTACGAACATTATTGGATCGATCAGTGAAAAAGATGGGCAAAGGGATGAATCCTGTGGTGAAGGCATCAGCATTGGAAATGGTGGAACGTGCTTATACTAAAGGAATCAATGTACAGATAAGTGCAGGCCATCGCTCTTTGGAAGAACAAGCTGCGCTTTATGGTCAAGGACGAGTTTACAGCTACAATGGAAAAAACTATAGCAATCTTGCTAAACCTATTGTGACGAACGCTAAACCAGGACAATCTTTTCATAATTATGGACTGGCCATTGATTTCTTCATTGTGAGTGATGATGGCAAGAGGGTGATATGGAAAGTTAATTCAAAGTGGCAGCGCGTGGCTGCCATAGGTAAGGATTTAGGCTTTAAATGGGGCGGGGATTGGAGTTCATTCAAGGATTATCCCCACTTGGAGATGACAGGCGGGTTATCTTTTACACAGTTACAAGCAGGAAAAGAACCGCACCTTACCTTCAAACTAGAAAAAATGGAAATGCCGAAAACCAGCAAAGGAGATAGTCATATAATTTCGATACAAAAAACGTTAAATAGCCGATATAAAACGAATATTGAGGGTGATGGGTTTTATGGTCCCAAAACTCGATCGGCCCTTATAAAAGGTTTACAAACGGAGCTGAATAAGCAATACAATAAAAAGCTAGTTGTCGATGGAAAATGGGGACCTAAAACCAAGACTGCAGCCGTCACCATAAAAAAAGGCGCTAGCTGCAATATCACATGGATCCTGCAAGCAGCGCTCTATATGAAAGGATATAACCCTGGGCCTCTTGATGGAGAATTCGGAAAAAATACCGAGACGGCATTATTCAAATACCAAAAGGCATGTAAGGTTTCTGCTGATAAGCTTGCAGGTCAAGAAACATGGAATGAATTGCTTACTTGATAGAGAATCAGATCACTAAACATCTAATGTGAATGAGAAATGATGGCGGATAGGATGCCATCCGTCCAGCCATGGGAATAATTCGACTTTCCCGGGAAATAATTCACCTAAACCCAACATGATTCGACATAACCCGGAATAATCCTTCCTTCACAAATCCGCTATTCATCTAAAGAATTCATTCAAGTTCCAAGCACCAATCATTGCATCGCATAAAGCTTCCTGGCGGGTATTCGAATTCACATTCGGAGATGAGGTTGAATTTAAGCTTGCGGCAAATTGCGTTTGATGCAGAATTATTGATCGAAGGGAATGCGTGAATGTATTTGTATTTTCGTTCGGCTTTGATTTTCTCTATCATTGCCTTCACGGCATGAGATGCGATTCCTTTTCCTTGAAAGGAAGGGAGGACGCTCCAACCGATTTCGTACACATTTTCATCGTTCCACACTTTTTGCCAGTAGCCAACGGAACCGGCTGCCTCTGTCTCTGGAAACGTGTTGATGCTAAACATGCACCCCTTATCTCCAATCTGTAGGTACCGTTGATGGCGTTTCATGATTTGTTCATTACTTTCTGGTCCGCCAAGATGTTCCATCATTTCTGGGGCATTTAGTTGAAAAAGCAATTCAAGGTCTTTATCTTCCCACGGTTTAATTTCTATTTTAGTTTCTTTGCTTCGATCTGAAATCCGACTCACCCCTAAATTTTATATTTTCTAATATAATCTTCTTGGCATAATGCGAGATTCCTTTTTTTGAACTTATTATTCTATTACCTTTGTATTGAAGTTTGATTTTAATAAGAATAAAGAGATGAATGTTTCCCATTAAATGCTATAATTTACAGGTGATTCTATCAGATGACAGAGAACGGAGATGAAGAAATGAAATCTTCAGTAAATCAGTTTTCCACTCAATTTGAATGGATATTGAATGTGATCAATGTGGGTGTCCATATTGTGAATAAAGATGGGGACACGGTATTTTACAATGAAATGATGGCACATATCGACGGGCTTGATCGTGAACATGTGCTGGGGGAAAATATTTTTCAGCTTTATCCTTCATTGACTGATGAATCCAGTACGCTGAATGTAGCATTGGAAAAAGGCAATGAAACGATTGAGTCCATTCAAACATATGTCAATTTAAAGGAGAAAAAAATAACGTCGATTAATAGTACGTATCCTTTGTATGAGGATGGTGAAATTATAGGGGCAGTGGAAATCGCAAAGGATATTACGAAGGTCATGAATATGTACGACCAAATTGTCGATTTGCGTTCCCAGCTGGCCGAGACCCATAAGAAAAGTAAGTTCTCTGAAGGGACGGCGACCTATCATTTTAGTGATTTGATTGGTAACAGCCATGCTTTTCAGCAAGCGATTTCATTGGCGAAAAAAGCGGCTCGTACCCATTCCCCAGTCATGATTTATGGACCTACCGGGACAGGGAAAGAACTGGTTGCGCAAAGTATACATAATGTAAGTGCTCAGCGAAATCAGCCTTTCATCGCGCAGAACTGTGCAGCTGTTCCAAAGGAATTGATGGAGGGGCTGTTGTTCGGCACGACGAAAGGGGCTTTTACCGGAGCTATGGATCGCATGGGCATTTTTGAACAGGCAAATGGCGGAACTCTTTTCCTTGATGAGCTGAATAGCCTCGACCTCGGTCTGCAGGCAAAATTACTGCGAGTGCTTCAGGAAGGTGAGGTGCGCCGTGTTGGAGGTTCGAAGGAGCAGAAGGTTAATGTGAAGATCATTGCTGCGATGAACATATCTCCAGAAGAGGCGTTGGAGCGGGGAATCATTCGCTCGGATTTATTTTTCCGCCTGAATGTCGTGACGATCCAAATGCCTTCTCTTTTGGAGCGTAAAACGGATATTCCGGAAATCGTCGATCACTTTATTCAAAAGTTCAACAAATCATTTTTTACCGAAGTGCGCGGGATCAGTCAAAAGGCGATGCAGCGGCTTCTTCAATATCAATGGCCAGGAAACATTCGTGAACTGGGACATGCCATCGAGTTGACCTTTAACGTCATGGACGCAGGGGAAGATATGATTGATGAACATCATCTTCCTGCTTATCTTTTCCCTTCAGGAAATTATGCTGTAGCAAATGCGCAGAGCCATCCTTCCCCATTGAAAAACAAGATTGATTTACCTGTCGTTCTTGAAGAAATGGAAAGGGAAATGATCATCAATATGTTCGAGAAATATAACGGAAATATCAGCAAAACGGCAGAAGCCCTCAATATTAAAAGACAGGGACTGCAATATAAGTTAAACAAGTACGGCATTGAAAAAGTTTATACGGCAGGATCGAAGGAATCAAAGTGAATGCAGGTTTTTTCACTTTCTTGATCATGTTGTAACGAAGAGGGCTCTTGTGTAAAGAGACCCTCTTTTTTGATTTTTTACTTGGTGCAAAGAATCTGGCTGCAAAAAATTATGCGTATTGAAAAATTTCTTGCGACTTTAAGCTCGGTTTGCCCCCTTTTTCCTACGTTTTCCTTGTTATTCATGTTGGCATCATTCTTGCGAGAGTATATATATAAGTTCTTACAATAAAGGGGGCATTTTAAATGAATTTGATGGGAATGGATGTAAAACATAAAGAATACCTAGGTGGACGCAGGCATTATAATGATATCGAATTGTGGAAGGATGTAACGGAAGAGCAGTGGAATGATTGGATCTGGCAATTGACCAATACGATTAAAACACTGGATGATCTGAAAAAGGTCGTCAACTTGACACCGGATGAAGAGGAAGGAGTCCGGATTTCGACTCAAACGATTCCGTTGAACATTACGCCTTATTATGCTTCATTGATGAATCCCGATGATCCTCGCTGTCCGATTCGTTTACAGTCGGTACCGCTTTCGGCAGAAATGAACAAGACTAGATATGATTTGGAGGATCCGCTGCATGAGGATGAGGATTCCCCTGTTCCAGGATTGACGCATCGATATCCGGATCGCGTTCTATTCCTTGTAACGAACCAATGCTCCATGTACTGCAGATATTGTACGCGACGCCGTTTTTCAGGTCAGGTTGGCATGGGTGTTCCCAAGAAGCAGCTTGACGGGGCGATTGAATATATCCGTAACACTCCTGAAGTGAGGGACGTGCTGATCTCTGGTGGAGACGGCCTGCTTATCAATGATAAGATCCTTGAATACGTATTGAGTAACTTACGTGCCATCCCGCATGTGGAAATCATTCGGATCGGAACACGTGCACCGGTCGTTTTCCCGCAGAGGATTACAGAAAATTTATGTAATATTCTGAAAAAGTATCATCCGATTTGGTTGAATACGCATTTCAATCATTCACTTGAACTGACGGATGAAGCGAAAAAAGCATGTGATATGCTGTCGATGGCAGGCGTGCCGCTTGGTAATCAGGCAGTCATCCTGGCTGGAATCAACGATAGTGTACATATCATGAAAAAGCTTATGCATGACTGTGTAAAAGCAAGGGTAAGACCTTATTACATTTATCAATGTGATCTATCTGAAGGGATTGGCCATTTCCGGGCGCCGGTTTCAAAAGGACTGGAAATCATTGAAGCGCTGCGCGGCCATACATCAGGATATGCAGTGCCGACCTTTGTGGTGGATGCTCCTGGCGGAGGCGGAAAGATTGCCCTGACTCCGAATTACCTTCTTTCGCAAAGTCCGGATAAAGTCGTTTTACGGAACTTTGAAGGAGTTATCACAAGCTATCCGGAGCCGAAGAATTATGTTGCCGGCAGTGCGGATGCTTACTTTGATGAAGTGTATGGTACTGAGGATAGGAAAGAAGCCGTCGGGATTTCAGCTCTGATGACGGACGAGAAATTTAATTTGGTGCCAGAGGGCCTTCGTCGTCTTGACAAGAGAAAATCGTATGAAAGCACAGATGAACATGCTTCCTTGAAGGATCGCCGTGATAAACGGGATGAAATGAAGGAAAAATTAAGGTTAGCACAAGAAAAAAAGAACGCCATGGCCGTTAGTGGCTCTGTTAAATCTGAAGGCAAGGAGGAATGAAGATGGATTGCTTGTGGTGCAACACCCCGAACGTGGAAGAAAGTGAAAAGAAGGATTGTTACTGGATCATGCCTGACGGGAAACGCTCTATAAAAGTCCTTCAAGTTCCAGCCGTGAACTGTCCTGAGTGTGGAATCTATGTGTCTGATTCGATGAATCAAAAGGTGGATGAAGCCTTATCTATATATGATGTGAGTGAATATCCTGATGAGTTCACGTATGATCAGCTTCTTCAGGCACCTATCAAAAAATTATTCAATTGGAAATAGAATGCCGGGAGAAGCGGATGATATGCATCTCTTCTCCCGAATTCTTTAAATAAGGGGGGTACATAATGCCAGTTCAAAAGCTGCCTTTTTTCACCCAAGTGGAGACTGGGGATTGTTATACGATGGAACTCTATCATGATCATGCCAATCAGCGCTTACGCATGGATGATTATCGGGGAAATATCAAAAAAGCGATCGATCGGGCCCTTGCCATCGCAAAGGAGCAGGGCTTCACTAAAGTGATACTTAAAGCCAGAAATGAAGAGCTATCAGCGGCATTGGGTCAAGGATTCATGCTGGAAGGCATATTGAGCAAGTATTTCAAAGGGAATGATGCTTATTGCATGGCCTTCTATTTAACGGATGAAAGGCGAACAAGCGACTTTTGGGTCAAGGAAGATAAAGTCATCCAAGATGTAAGTAGGATTCCTAGGGTGATGGAATCTCAGCAAATACCTGAGGATTATATCCTCCGGTTTGCTACGGTTGAAGATGCACAAGAGCTGGCGAAGTTATATGGTGCCATTTTTGAGACCTATCCTACACCGATGAATGATGAGCGATATATCAAAAAAGTGATGGAGGAAGGCACGATCTTTAGTGTTATCGAATATGAAGGAACCATCGTGAGTGCTGCATCCGCTGAAGTGAATGAGATGTATCATAATGCTGAATTAACGGACTGTGCAACGATTCCCCAACATCGAAAGCATGGTTTCATGAAGGTGCTCATCTCCGCATTGGAACAAGAATTGTTCAGGAAAAATATTTATTGCTCTTATTCATTAGCGCGATCATTGTCAATGGGCATGAACGCAGTCTTTCATCAGCTGGGATATGAATATGGAGGCAGATTAACGAAGAATTGCAATATTTGGGATAAGTATGAGGACATGAATATTTGGGGTAAAGATTTATCCGTCAAGTAGGAGGATTGTTTCTATGGCTAAATACACGTGGGTTGATAAAGAAACCTGTATTGCGTGCGGGGCATGCGGTTCAACAGGTCCTGAGATTTATGACTATGACGATCAAGGGATCGCTTTCGTCATCTTGGACGATAATCAGGGTATTGCCGAAGTTCCTGAAATCCTGCATGATGACATGCAAGATGCTATGGAAGGCTGCCCTACCGAATCCATCCTGATTCAGGATGAGCCTTTTAGTTGGTAAACTGGTTCTGGAAATTAATTGATTAATAGAATATTGCACAGTGGGTACGAACGTTAAAAGGAGAGATGACATGACACGCAATTATTTGATTAAGCCTACTTTAGATCATCACTATCCCACTATCTCTCATGGGAATGGAATTTATCTTTATGATATAGATGGAAATCAGTATATAGATGGATCATCAGGAGCGGTCACAGCAAGTATTGGCCATGGTGTAGTAGATGTTGTCGAGGCAATGACGGAGCAAGCCCGCAAAGTTTCTTTTGCATATAGGTCTCATTTTACGAGTGAAGCCGCAGAGGCATTGGCCAAAAAGCTAAGTGAGTTGGCTCCTGGGGATTTGAATTGGTCATTTTTCGTGAATAGTGGATCGGAAGCGACCGAAACGGCGATGAAAATCGCGATTCAACATTGGCAAGAAAAAGGGTTTGAGCGAAAAAACCGCATCGTCTCCAGGTGGACGAGTTATCACGGGATCACGATGGGCGCTTTATCGATGTCCGGCCATGTACCAAGAAGAAAGCGTTTTGTTCCGCTATTGGAGGATTTCCCTAGCATTTCGGCTCCCTACTGTTATCGCTGTCCTTATAATAATGAAACTTCCGGATGCAAGCTCCAGTGTGCAAATGAACTGGAGACAGCCATTCAAAGGGTTGGCTCCGAGAATATCGCCGCCTTCATCGCAGAACCGATAATCGGGGCATCCGCTGGTGCTGTAACACCGCCGGATGGCTACTATCAAAGGATTAAGGAAATCTGCGAAAACTATGACATTCTTTTTATTGCCGATGAGGTAATGACGGGAATCGGACGGACAGGAAAAATGTTCGCGATGGAACACTGGGGAGTCACTCCGGATATCATCGCATTGGGTAAAGGAATGAGCGCAGGCTATACTCCAATGGCAGCCACAATGGTTACTGACCGTGTCATGGAGCCCATTTTAAAAGGCTCGAAATCCATCATGGCTGGACACACATATAGTGCAAACCCTCTATCTGCGGCCGTTTCATTAGAAGTGCTTTCCTACATTGAGGGAAATGACCTGGTTCAGGCAGCGGAAGAGAAAGGTCAATATCTGTTTAAGAAGCTGCAAGGATTGGCTGAGAAATTCGACATCATTGGTGATGTAAGAGGGAAAGGGCTTCTTCTTGGGCTTGAGTTTGTCTCCAATCGAATTTCAAAAACGCCATTCGACTTGCAAATCGGCCTGACTACAAGGCTTGTCAATAAGGCTTTTGCTAAGGGGCTGTTGATCTATCCTGCTGCAGGTGCGATTGAAGGAATTGCTGGCGATGCGGTTATCATATCTCCGCCATTAATCATTACGAATGAAGAAATCGATACCCTCGTCAAGATACTGGAAGCTTCCCTCGAAGAGTTGCAGCAAGAATTGCACACGGAAGGTTTGAT
Organism: Bacillus sp. B4EP4a; assembly: GCF_006680105.1. Lineage (NCBI taxonomy): Bacteria > Bacillati > Bacillota > Bacilli > Caryophanales > Bacillaceae > Bacillus > Bacillus sp. B4EP4a. The sequence continues at coordinate 62,530 of NZ_VHIK01000045.1, read as the reverse complement.
TGAGGACATGCAGGCTATTTAGGAGGAACGATATGAAGCAGGTCATTATGAAGAAAAACAAAATTGTGACCATGGAAGAAGCATTAGAGCATATTTCCGATGGATGCACACTCATGTATGGCGGGTTTGGCGGAGTGGGGACTCCTCCGACACTCGTACAGGGTATCCTTGACAAGGGCGTCAAGGAATTGACCTTGATTGGCAATGATACTGGATTCCCTGACATCGGCATTGGACGGCTTGTGACTGCTGAAAGGGCAAAGAAAGTGATCGCCTCGCATATCGGTTCCAATCCTAATGCCGGCAGGCTCATGACTGAAGGAAAGCTGCAAGTAGAATTTTCACCGCAAGGGACATTAGCCGAACGGATTCGTGCTGGCGGTGTAGGCTTAGGCGGGATTTTTGTCGATGTCGGGATTGGTACGATAGCCGAAGAAGGCAAGGACAAGATGGTGATAGAAGGAAAAGAATACTTGGTGGAAACCGCTTTGACGGCTGAAGTCAGCATCGTCCATGCCAAAAAGGCAGATTCGCTGGGGAATTTAGTGTACGACAAGACTGCATGTAACTTCAATCCGCTGGTAGCGATGGCTGGAACCTTCACGATTGCGGAAGTGGAGGAAATCGTTCCTGTAGGCGAATTGGATCCTGAATGTATTGCCACACCAGGCATTTATGTAGATATGGTGATTCCGACAAAAGGGGTGAATTGGAAATGGGCATGGCAGTAGATGTACGAAATCGCATCGCGAAACGCGCCGCCAAGGAAATCCATGACGGATTGATCGTCAATTTAGGCATCGGCATCCCTACCTTGGTGGCCGACCATATTCCTCAAGATATCCATGTGCTGTTCCATGCGGAAAACGGAGTTCTCGGTACGGGGCCAAGCCCTGATCCCGGGCAAGAAGATCCTGCCCTCTGTAATGCGGGAGGGTTCCCGATCACCACTGTAATGGGAGCTTCATATTTTGATAGTGCAACAGCATTTGGAATGATCAGGAAAGGATACATCGACATCACCATCCTTGGAGCCCTGGAAGTCAGTGAAAAAGGGGATTTGGCGAATTGGATCGTCCCAGGAAAGCGGGTGCCGGGTATGGGCGGGGCAATGGAGCTTGCCCAGAAAGCCAAAAAGGTGATCGTCCTGATGAATCATGTGAATAAGCAGGGTGAATCGAAGATATTGAAGGCATGCACGCTTCCATTGACGGCAAGGCAGAGTGTGGATTTAATCATTACGGATATGGCTGTCATGGAGGTTACAGAAGCGGGGTTGGTGCTGAAGGAAGTCATGGCGCCATATACCGTGGATGATGTGATAAGGAATACAGAGGCGACATTGAAAATCCATGCTGCTGTCAACACCATTGAATAGGTAAGAGGAGGAAAAAAGCATGAATGAGGTTGTCATCGTTGCTGGAGCGCGAACTGCAGTTGGATCCTTTGGCAAATCACTACGGAATGTTAAAGCTACCGAATTGGGCCGTCAAGTATTGGAAGGTTTAATGGATAATTCCGGGTTAGGTAAAGAAAAGGTAAATGAAGTGATTTTCGGACATGGATATGTCCACGGAGGCGGACTTAACTCGGCCCGTATTTCGTCGCAGATGGCTTGTTTCCCACACAGTGTCCCAGGCCACGTTGTAATCAAAGCATGTGGATCAGGTTTAAAGGCCATTACCAACGCCGCTTTAACTATCGCCGCTGGTCAAGAAGACGTAATCATTGCCGGCGGAGTGGAGAGCATGAGCAATGTGCCTTATATCGTGAAAAATAGATGGGGCGGTAAATTTGGAAACGTAACGATGGAGGATGCTCTGCTGGCAGATGGATTAATATGTTCCTTGGGAAATGAGCATATGGGAATAACTGCCGAGCGCTTGGCTGAAAAATACGGTATCTGTCGTGAAGAACAGGATCAATTTGCTTATCAAAGCCACAAGAAGGCTTGGAAAGCTATAGTAGAGGGGCGCTTTGATAGAGAAATTATTTCGCTTAAAATCAAGGATCGAAAAGGACTTCAAATCTTCAACCATGACGAAGGGGTACGCGAGGACATTCATCTAGATCAACTAGCCAGTCTTCCAGCAGTATTCAAAAATGAAGGAACCATTACGGCAGGAAATGCCTGTCCTATGAATGATGGAGCTGCAGCTGTACTATTAATGTCCAAGCAGCAAGCAGAAGAAAAGGGATTAAAACCGCTCTTGAAAATAAAGGCTTTCGCCAGTGCAGGAGTTGAACCTGGAGTTATGGGGATTGGACCCGTACCAGCGACTCGAAAGGCATTGGCAAAAGCAGGTCTATCGTTAGAGGATATCGGACTGATTGAACTTAATGAAGCCTTTGCTGCCCAAGCACTTGCAGTGATCAAGGAGTTAGATTTGAATCAGGATATTGTCAATGTCAATGGAGGGGCAATTGCACTTGGTCACCCTGTAGGAGCAACAGGTGCAAAATTGACAGTCACACTGATGCATGAAATGTTGCGTTCACAAGTTAAGTATGGAATGGTAACGTTGTGTATGGCAGGTGGGATGGGACTTTCAGTAATCTATGAGAATATGTGTAATTAAGGAGGATAAATGTGCCGGATATAAAAAAACGGATAAACCAATGGATCAAGGATCATCGGGAAGAAGGAACAACCCTATTGCAAAAAATGGTTCAAGCCCCAAGTACGCAAGGAAATGAAGCAGGGGCACAGGCCATCGTCGCCCAAAAGCTGCAGGAAATGGGTTTGCAGATCGATAGTTGGGAACCTGACGGCGGCGAGCTGAAAAAGCATTCTTATTTCTATTCTCCACGCAGTGAATTTTCCAACAGCCCCAATGTGGTAGGTATCATGAAAGGGACTGGAGGCGGACGTTCCATCATTTTGAACGGACACATCGATGTGGTTCCGGATGGGGACCGGGAGCAGTGGGACGACGACCCTTATAGTGGAGCGATTAAAAATGGAAGAATGTTTGGTCGCGGTGTAACCGATATGAAGGGTGGAAATGTATCGCTGATCCTTGCGATGCAGGCATTGAAGGAAAATGGCATCCAATTAAAAGGAGATGTCATTTTTCAAAGTGTGATTGAAGAAGAAAGCGGTGGGGCCGGAACCTTGGCGGCCGTCCTGAGGGGATATAAAGCAGATGCCGCCCTGATCCCTGAACCGACGAATATGAGGATCTTCCCGAAACAGCAGGGTTCGATGTGGTTCCGAATCCATGTTAAAGGACGGTCAGCCCATGGCGGAACAAGGTATGAAGGCGTTAGTGCGATTGAAAAAAGCATGACTGTCATCAATCATATTCGTGCCTTGGAAGAAAAGCGAAATGCACGTATCAGTGATCCGCTTTATCAGAACACGCCTATTCCGATTCCAATCAATCTAGGTGTCATTGAAGGCGGTAATTGGCCGTCATCCGTCCCTGACCTTGTGAAAATCGAAGGAAGGATGGGCGTTGCGCCGGAGGAAACGATGGAGCAGGCGAAGGATGAAATGGCGGCCTGGTTATTACAGCTGGGGGAAGTGGACCAATGGTTCAAGGAAAACCCGCCCGTATTGGAATGGTTCGGGGCACGCTGGGTTCCAGGAGCAATTGATGTAGAGCATGAACTGATGAATGCGCTTGTTCATCAATATCGGCAAGTTGCCGGACAGGACCCTGTCATTGAAGCCTCCCCTTGGGGAACGGATGGGGGATTGCTGACACATGTCGGTGAAACGCCTGCAATCGTTTTCGGGCCAGGAGTAACCGAGGTTGCACACTATCCAAATGAATACATCCTGCTCGACAACGTGTTCTCAACAGCCGAAATCATTGCCCTTACATTAATTCAATGGTGTGGAATGGAGCCTGAGCAAGATGGGGTCACCCAGGCCGGGAATAGGGAGACGATACCAGGCAATGGCAATTAAACTGGATAGTATCCCAGCAAGTGAAGCGAACTATTAAGACTTTCACAAAGCGGTTGTTAAAAACTCTTTTATTTCTTGAACTTTTAACTTTAAAAGAAAATGAGGTAGGAACCATATGGACATGAATCTCATTGATAATCAAGAACCGACAGTTAAAAGGAAACTGAAAGCAAGGCATATGACCATGATTGCCATTGGCGGTTCAATAGGAACCGGATTATTCCTGGCAAGCGGGGCAACCATCCAGAGCGCAGGGCCCGGCGGTGCCCTTGCTGCCTATGCCTGCATTGGAATCATGGTTTATTTCCTTATGACGAGCTTAGGGGAAATGGCGACATATATGCCTGTGTCGGGATCATTTTCCACCTACGCCACACGCTTTGTTGATCCAGCATTCGGCTTTGCACTTGGCTGGAATTATTGGTTTAACTGGGCAGTCACCCTTGCCGTGGAAATAGCTGCTGCAGCCATCATCATGAAATTCTGGCTCCCTGATGTACCCAGCCTTATATGGAGTGCATTATTTCTTGGAATCGTCTTCACCCTCAACGCCCTATCCATTAAAAGCTATGGTGAATCTGAATATTGGTTTGCCTTAATAAAAGTCATTGCCATCATTTGCTTCATCATTATTGGTTTATTGACCATATTTGGGGTTTTTGGCGGAAAGGTGATCGGATTTGAAAACTTCACCATGGACGAGGCACCATTCAAGGGAGGATTTTTATCGATCATCTCTATCTTTCTAATCGCTGGATTTTCTTTTCAAGGCACGGAACTGGTTGGTATTGCTGCCGGGGAAAGTGAGAATCCCGAAAAAAATGTTCCGAATGCGATCCGCCAAGTATTTTGGCGCATTCTATTGTTTTACATCGGAGCCATCCTGATACTCGGCCTCTTGATTCCATATACAAGTCCAAGTTTGCTGAACGGGGATGTCGAAAACATTTCTGTAAGCCCTTTCACACTTGTCTTTGAACGGGCAGGACTGGCATTCGCGGCATCCGTCATGAATGCGGTCGTATTGACTTCCTTACTATCCGCAGGGAACTCGGGACTATATGCATCAACGCGGATGTTATGGTCGATGGCGAAAGATAAACAAGCTCCCCAATTCCTCGCCAAAGTCAATCGCAGGGGAATTCCGATGAATGCTTTGATTCTAACGGCATTAATTGGCGGGCTCGCCTTCTTGACATCCATTTTTGGGGACCATGTATTTACATGGCTTTTGAATGCATCGGGGCTAACCGGCTTCATCGCCTGGATTGGTATTGCAATTAGCCATTATCGCTTTAGACGTGCATATGTTGCACAGGGCGGTGATTTGAACGAATTGAAATATAAAGCAAAATGGTTTCCGCTCGGTCCGATCCTATCATTCGTCCTTTGCATGGGTGTCATTGCAGGGCAGAACTATCAAGCATTCCTAAGCGGCAGCATCGACTGGTATGGCGTCGCCGTCTCCTATATCGGATTACCGATATTTCTGGCGATCTGGTTAGGATACAAGATTTATCACAAGACCAAATTAATATCATTAAAAGATTGTCAATTTGATAAATCAGATGTGGCTTGATATGAATAGATAAAAACCTGAGATCCCTTTGGGGACTCAGGTTTTTTTATGGACTTTAATTAGACGATATCAGACGAAAATCCAGTTATATCTCCGAAAATAGAAATATATCGACGAAAACGGCAATTATATCGTCGAAAGTAGAAATATATCGACGAAAATCCAGTTATATCTCCGAAAATAGAGATATATCGACGAAAATCCAGTTATATCGACTAAAGCGGCAATTTTCTATTAAAATTCGCATCATGGTAATTTTTTCAATAAACCATTTTTTATAACTGAATAATTGGGGAAGGTGTGCAATACTATTAATCTATGTACTTTTATTACTGTGGATGAAAGGAAAATGAGGATGAAAGAGGCTTATCGCGGTTCTGGAATTGGAGTCATTTTCATGGCGGTCTTCGGTACACTGTGGGCAGGTACTGGTATAATGGGATTGCAGGGGTGGGGGGTTCCCTATGTGGAACTCGCAGCCATATTCGTAGGAATCATAATGGTTATCGAAGGCATTTCATTAATTCATGCATCACAAAAAATGTCCAATCAAGTTTCAGAAAATGGGGCTAGGCGTCTGAAGCGTATCGGATTTTTGTTTAATATGGTCTTCATTGCAGAAGCGGTGCTGATTGGGATTGCCATTGCCGTCTGTAACTTGATCAATCAGACCGATCTTATACCGGGAGTCATCGCCATTATTGTAGGGATTCATTTTTTACCTTTGGCGTCACTTTTCCAAATCAAGGTTTACTATGCAACAGGAGTGCTTCTCTGTTTATTGGCGCTTATCACATTGCTTATTGTGCCAGATACTTTCATGTTTGGGGAGCATCAAATCCTTGCACCGTTATCATTGCTCGGCTTTGGCTGCGCGCTAATTCTTTGGTCCACTGGACTTACGCTATGGCTTAGATTAAAGAAATCAAATCGAACGATAGCCGATGAAGATTGAACCAATCAAAAAACCCGTCATGGCAAACGGGTTTTTCATTTTGATTAATTTTTCATCCAGGTCAAGAGCCTGACAATTTGAAATGGTTCATTCCAAACGAGAATGAAACTTAAAAGAAAGAATGCAGCCACAGCCAAAAATTTCGACTTTCCTTTTTCATTTTTATACATGGCCCCGAAACTGCATAACATACCAATAACTAACGCACCGAATCCCGAAATCATAAGCTGCTCGGTGGCTTTTGGTAAAGCAAGGGAACAGCAAAATGATAGTGTACCAATCACTGCAAATACGATAGACCAATTGCTTAAACGTTTCATAGAGACTCCTTTTTTACTAATTATACCAATTCGGTGTTTGCAATGAAATTAAAAAATTTGAGGTTGTCACTTATGGGAATATATTGTAATATATATAACAATATAAAAATCCATTTTCATTTTAGAAGCATTGATAAGGACATGAATCATTTTTACGGTCTTCAGAGAGGGAAGAGAAGCTGCGAACTTCCTGGCTTAGGAAAATGTTTTACCGCCTTTGAGCCATATCGGTGAACAAGAGTAACTGATATCGTCTAAGCTGCGTTACAAGCTCCAGAGCCATGAGTGTTTCTTGCTTATGGGAAATTGGGTGGAATCACGGGTATAAACGCACTCGTCCCTTACTTAGGGATGGGCGCGTTTTTTATTATTATAATTATTGCCATGATAAGGACATGAATCATTTTTACGGTCTTCAGAGAGGGAAGAGAAGCTGCGAACTTCCTGGCTTAGGAAAATGTTTTACCGCCTTTGAGCTATATCGGTGAACAAGAGTAACTGATATCGTCTAAGCTGCGTTACAAGCTCCAGAGCCATGAGTGTTTCTTGCTTATGGGAAATTGGGTGGAATCACGGGTATAAACGCACTCGTCCCTTACTTAGGGATGGGTGCGTTTTTTTATATATAAAAATATTGCCATGATAAGGACATGAATCATTTTTACGGTCTTCAGAGAGGGAAGGGCAGCTGCGAACTTCCTGGCTTAGGAAAATGTTTTACCGCCTTTGAGCTATATCGGTGAACAAAAGTAACTGATATCGTCTAAGCTGCGTTACAAGCTCCAGAGCCATGAGTGTTTCTTGCTTATGGGAAATTGGGTGGAACCACGGGTAAACGCACTCGTCCCTTACTTAGGGATGGGTGCGTTTTTTATTACTTAAAAAGGGGTGTTTATGTGATGGGTGAAAAAATGATTAAAGTTCAATTCCCGGATGGGGAGCAAAAGGAATATCCGCAAGGGATGACAGTGGAAAGTGTGGCAGGGTCCATCAGTTCAAGTTTAAGGAAAAAGGCAGTAGCAGGAAAACTGGATAAGCAACTGGTTGATCTAAGTCACAAGCTGAATGATGATGCAGAACTATCGATTTTGACTCTGGATTCGGATGAAGGATTACAAGTATTACGACATACATCGGCGCATGTTTTGGCGCAGGTAGTGAAAAGATTGTACCAAAATGTGGAATTAGGAATGGGGCCAGTCGTGGAAGATGGTTTTTACTATGATTTTAAGTTAGACCATCCTTTGAGCCCAGAAGATCTACAAGCTATTGAAAAAGAGATGGAACATATCATAAGTGAAAATCTGGAAATGAAAAGGATCGAAGTGACTTATGAAGAAGCTGTGAAGTTATTCGAGGGCAGTGGGGAGTCATTCAAGTTGGATATAGCAAAGAACATCCCTAATGGTCAAAAATTAACGCTCTATCAACAGGGGGAATTCGTCGATCTTTGCAGAGGGCCGCACCTTCCATCCACATCATTTGTAAAATCGTTCAAATTGACTCGTGTATCTGGTGCCTATTGGCGGGGAGACAATCAAAATGAAGTTCTTCAAAGGGTGTATGGCGTGGCATTCCGAAAGAAAAAGGATCTACAGGAATACTTTGAATTCCTGGAAGAAGCAGCCAAACGTGATCACCGTAAATTAGGGAAGCAGTTGGAGTTATTCATGTTTTCGGAGGAAGCCCCTGGAATGCCGTTTTATTTACCGAAAGGGCAAATCGTTAGAAATGAATTGGAGAAATTCTCGCGGGAGCTTCAGACTGAAGCTGATTACGACGAAGTTCGGACTCCTTTCATGATGAACCAGCGGTTATGGGAACAATCGGGTCACTGGGATCATTACCATGAGAATATGTACTTCACTGAGGTGGATCAAACAAAATTCGCGATGAAGCCAATGAACTGTCCGGGTCATATGCTTATTTTCAAAAACAGTCTTTATTCTTACAGGGATTTACCAATCCGGATGGCCGAATTCGGTCAAGTCCACCGTCATGAATATAGCGGTGCATTGAACGGGATGCTGCGGGTCCGTACATTTTGTCAGGATGATGCCCACATCTATGTTCGGCAGGATCAAATCGAAAGCGAAATTAAACAAGTGTTTCATATGATTGATAAGGTGTATCGCACTTTTGGATTCGAGTATTCCGTGGAGCTCTCGACGCGTCCAGAGGATTCAATGGGCGATGATTCCCTTTGGGAAGCTTCTGAAACAGCCTTGAAAAATGTTCTGGAAAGCATCGGGATACATTATCAAGTAAATGAAGGGGACGGAGCATTTTATGGACCGAAAATTGATTTTCATATTAAAGATGCATTAAAACGAAGCCACCAATGTGCAACAATCCAACTTGATTTTCAAATGCCCGACAAATTTGATCTGAATTACATCGATGAAAATAATGAAAAAGTTCGTCCGGTCGTCATTCATCGTGCCATTTTTGGATCGATCGATCGTTTTTTTGGAATTCTGATAGAACACTTTGCCGGTGCTTTTCCGGCATGGCTTGCCCCGGTGCAAGTACAGATCATCCCTGTCTCACAAGTTCATTTGAATTATTGTTTAAAGGTTCAAAAAGAACTGAAGAATCAAGGCATAAGAGTGAAAATTGATGATCGGAATGAAAAGCTGGGGTATAAAGTCAGGGAAGCACAGTTGGGAAAAATCCCATATATGCTGGTTCTTGGAGATAAAGAAGAGAAAGAAAATGAAGTGAATGTCCGGAAATACGGGGAACAAGAAGTTGAAAATGTCGCAATAGAAACGTTCATCAAGAAAATGGCCCAGCAAATAAAAGAACGCAGCATCTAACAAGAAAGCAGCCTAATCCGGAACTCACGAGTAAATGCACGAAACTCACGAGTAAATGCACGAAACTCACGAGTAAATGCGCGAAACTCACGAGTAAATGCTCCTTAGATTAGGTTTGGATAAAAAAAGACAGCCGAATAAATCGGCTGTCTTCTTTCTATCTACAAATCCATACCCAGCCAACGCCCGGAATGAACTGCTGGAAACAGTTACGACCCGGGCTGCCGTGCCCGCCGCCAGGGCAGGTTAATCCTAGGTATTGTAATCCAACTATATCTGTATGATGAACCTCATTTGGAATGCCACCTTTAAGTATCTGTACCATACCAGTAGCATTATTTCCCCATTAAAATAAAGGTGTGCAGGGTGTTACCCCAAAAAACCTCTGAAACAATGACCTTGTCGGCCTGCGTTTAAATGGCTCTGAATAGTGGTTACTGGAACCAGTGTTTGTACTGGCAGTCTGTCATCATAATAAGGCAAATTAGCATAAGAATTATCGTAATAATATGGAACAGTAAAGTATGGAACATTATAAAAGTAATAACCGTGATTATACTTTGTGTTTACCCTTTCAGGCTATGAACAATGGGGGATAAGTGTCCGGCATGGACAAAGAAGGATAATAAAATAGGCGGCCTGTTTTATCTATTTAATACGAACTCACGAGTAAATGCTTATGTAAATAAAACCTTGGCTGCTTGGATGGCAAAGTAAATGCCAATCCCTATAAGGGATATACCCGAAATGATCGAGATGCCCATTAGAATGGGTTTGGATAAAAAGCGTCTGAAGGTGCTGGCGATGATGGCCATTGCGAAATCCCAGGTTAAGAGGCCGACAAGGATACCTGAACTGTAAAAAAGTAAATGATCCATATCATATTTTGAAGCGGAGTTTGCGAGAATGGATCCATAAATCCCCAGCCAAAACAAAATGGATAAAGGATTCGAAAGGGACATGATGAATCCTGTCAGGAATGAAGAAAAAAGGGAATCTTTCGCTTTTCGTGCATTCACTTCAATCTTACCTGCACTTAGCAGACTTTCGATTCCGGTATAGGTCAGGACGAAAAATCCAAAAAGCCATAAAAATGTCTTCATGAAGGGGTTGTCCAAAAAGTGGACGACACCGAAAAAGACGAGGGCTATAAAAACAAAATCCGCTAAAATGGCACCCCAGCCAAAAATCCAGGCATGCCAAAAACCCTTCTTGATTCCTTTGTCCAATTGAGCGGCGTTTATGGGTCCGATAGGAGCCGCCAGTGATAAACCTAATAATACATAGCTGAAAAAAACACCCAATTCATCACCTCATCGTTTGATACATCTTCGCTTATTTGAATGTATTCAAACAATTGGACTTGTACCACCTTTTTAGTCCTTTTTTGAGTGGGTACGGTGAATCATAGTCTCGTTTGCTGTTCACCTAGTCGATAACAAATGTAAAAAAAAAGAGAAGAATATTTTAAAGGTCAAAAGGGGTAATTTTGGGAAAAGCGCTACTGAATAAATCCATCAAAGCTATAACATAATAATTTAAGACATCTAAAAAATGATGCAAAACATATTGATTTCACAAATGGTTACCTTTTATGCAATAAGTTGCTTTTATAATGGATGAGGAGTGTAAGTATGGAAGGTCATGAGAAGCAAAATAAAGATGTAAGCGTGTGGTGCCTGATCAGTATGGCATCAATTCCATTGGTGATGACACTTGGAAATTCAATGCTTATCCCGGTTTTGCCCATTTTCGAGGATAAGGTGGGAATATCTTCATTTCAATCAAGCATGGTAATAACAAGCTATTCCGTTGCATCCATTTTTTTAATTCCCATAGCAGGTTATTTATCAGATCGATTCGGACGGAAGATGGTGATCCTGCCAAGTCTAATCCTAGCCCTTATTGGTGGCTTGGTCGCAGGTTATGCTTCATGGAAAATGGAAAATCCCTATACATGGATCATCATCGGGAGGGTATTGCAGGGGATTGGGGCATCTGGTGCCTCGCCTATCATTTTGCCTCTGGTGGGGGATTTATACAAGGATGATGATGAAAAAACGAGTTCTTGTCTGGGTATCATAGAAACCTCGAATACATTTGGGAAAGTGCTTAGTCCAATATTGGGTTCCCTGTTTGCTGCATTTATCTGGTTTTTACCATTCTTCTCGATTTCATTCTTCAGTTTAATATCTATTGTCTTGGTCTTTTTCTTTATAAAGGTACCAAAGGAAAAGGATGATCCGAAGAAATTCAAAGAATTTTGGCATGATACGAAAAAAATATTCAAGCAGGAAGGAAAATGGTTATATACAGTTTTCCTGATTGGTGTATTTGTCATGTTGGTTTTGTTCGGCGTTCTTTTCTTTTTGTCTGATAATCTGGAAAAAATCCATGATTTGCATGGAGTCAAAAAAGGTTTAGTGATAGCGATCCCGCTATTTTTCCTTTGTGTGTCTTCTTACGTTGCAGGGAAAAAAATCAAGGGTGAATTACCAATCATGAAAAAGATCATCATGATTAGTATAATTGTCCTTTCAATCAGCCTTGTTTTTGTCGGTTTTACTAAAAACAAAGTTTTCCTTTTATTACTCGTAACGAGCTTGGTTGGCATAGCAATTGGTGCGTTATTGCCGACACTCGACGCAATCATCACTCAAAATATAAAAAAGGAACAGCGGGGGACGATAACCTCCTTCTACATGTCATCCAGGTTCATCGGAGTTGCGGCAGGCCCTCCGGTCATGTCCCTTGTCATGAAAAATCATCTCAATTTGAGCTATATCATTACTGGGATCATAGGCATAGGCATCGTCTTGATTGTTTTGAAATTCATTAGTTCAGACAAAAAAGAAGCTGCTGCATAATAGGATTCAATAGAAATTCTCCGAAAAAGCCGGGTTTTCCCACGGCTTTTTTTGTTTGTAACACACAAAAAAAATCAATACAGGAATAGAGATTCTTTAATTTCCTGTTTTTTGAACGGATTCATCATGTCAGTGACCAGTCCATTATCCATTTTATTCTGGTTGGGTATATATGGATCTGTTTTAGCTAAAACGGCTTCAAGCTATGGGACCTCCCAACTTTTCATTTATAGCGGAATGATTTTCTTGGTCTTACCTGCTGGGATTTTTTTGTGGCTGCATTAACGAATGGATTTCGCAGGTTTTTAAATGAAAAAAGCTTAATGGCCATTTAGATCATCTCTGGATTATCTTTGATCGGCTTAGGTGTTTATTTTGCATATCAAGGCATTTCTGCCATCGTATCATAATGCTTAAGCACTTCAATTCTTATTCGGGTATTTGATTTATCATTTGGTAAACTTCTTCCTTGCATAATTCATTGTGGCATTATCAACACTATGAATGATGGAAGGGGGGATTGTTATGACAACAAAAGCCAATTGCAGTTCAGCGAAAGGGATGGCTGCTCAAAATTCCAAAGCATCTGGTGAACAACAAGGCGATATGAAATGGTGGCAGCTATCATTGGTCGGTGTCGGCTGTACGATCGGGACTGGTTATTTCCTCGGTTCGACCATAGGGATTAAAACGACGGGGCCATCCATTGTATTTTCATTTGTATTGGCTGCACTAGGTACATACATCGTTTATAATCTGCTTGCTAAGATGACGGCTGCCGATCCCCAAGAGGGTTCTTTTTGTTATTATGCCAATAAAGCATTTGGACGATGGGCTGGCTTTAGCTGTGGCTGGAATTATTGGTCCTCCAATATATTGATCATGGGAAGCCAGCTTACTGCGCTTTCGCTATTATCTCAATTTTGGTTCCCGAAAGTACCTCTGTGGCTATTTGCATCCGGGTTTGCAATTGTTTCGATCGTGGTGGTATTGCTGGGGACAAAAGGGTTCGACAGAGTGGAAAACATACTTGCGATAATTAAGACGGCAGCGATCGTTATGTTTATCATTATTGCAATATGTGCGGTTTTCGGCTGGTTTGGTCTTGATGGAGGGAAACCGCCCTCATTCCCGAATAAGTTCAATGAATTATTTCCAAAAGGGCTAAAAGGGTTTTGGATATCCCTTATCTATGCCTTTTATGCGTTTGGCGGCATCGAGGTCATTGGACTGATGGCGATGCAGCTTAAAAAGAAGGAAGATGCGCCAAAGGCAGGGACGATCATGCTCTTTGTTCTTACCATCATATATGTAGTTTCATTGGGGTTAGCAGTAACTATGATTTCATTAGGAGCATTCAGTGAAAAAGAAAGCCCATTCGTTTCGGCATTGGACAGTTATCACCTGGCATTTTTCCCGCACGTTTTTAATGGTGCGATCATCATTGCCGGTTTCTCGACGATGACCGCTTCACTATTTGGTGTTACCAATCTATTGGTAACGCTCTCCGATGATGGGAATGCACCCGCATTATTCATGCAAAAGATTAAGAAATTCAAGGACCTTCCACTGCCCTCACTCGGTCTTGGAGCCTTGGGACTTTTAGGATCAATCATCACTGCCTTGCTCCTGCCAGGCAAGATTTATGAATACATTACAACATCAGCTGGAATATTACTTTTGTATAACTGGGCATTCATCATTCTCTCCTCTTTTAAAATATTGGAAAATAAGGTTTGGAGTAAGATTACGGCCGTTTTCGGACTTCTTTTAATTTTAGCCGCCGTAAGTGGCACCCTGCTAGAAAAAGAGATACGTCCAGGGTTTTTCATCAGCCTTTTATTCATCGTGATTATCGGTCTTGCCGCCGTTTTCATGAAGTTCAAGGTTTGGAATAAGAACAAGGCGATGGCCGCAAAAGCGAGTAAATCAGGGCTTGATTGAAAAAAGGAACTCGACTATACGAAGTCGAGTTCCTTTCGATTTGGCGCTAAACTTCAATGATGATCGGAAGGATCATTGGTTTTTTCTTAGTTTGAGTAAAGAGATATTGCCCAAGTTCCTTCTTTATGGTTTGCTTAATGACGTTCCACCGATATATTTTTTCATTTTGTAAGTCGTTGACCGTTTTCGTGACAAGACGGTTCACATGCCTAAGGAGGTCCTCGGAATTTTGAACATAAACAAATCCCCGGGAAATGGTATCGGGTCCTGATACTATTTTTCTTTCCGTCTTGCTTAGTGTTATGACGATCACGAGCATTCCATCTTCGGAAAGCTGCTTACGGTCCCGCAGAACGATTTCCCCAACATCACCAACGCCAACACCATCAACAAAGGTATTGCCTGCAGCCACCTTTCTCGTTTGACGGGCAACGGAGTTTTCAATATCCACCACATCGCCGTTATTGATGATGAAAGTATGGTCCTTCTCCACCCCGACAGACTCAGCTAGCAATCGATGCTGGTGCAACATCCGATACTCACCGTGAATCGGTATGAAATACTTAGGTTTCATCAGGGTAAGCATGAGCTTCAACTCTTCCTGATAGGCATGTCCGGAAACATGCATGCCCGTTACAGTCCCAGAACCGTAAATGACTTTGGCACCAAGTTGAAACAGGTTGTCGATGATACGTGAAACATCCCGTTCATTTCCGGGTATTGGAGTGGAGGCAAGAATCACTGTATCATCAGGCAATATACTCATATCCCGATAATTCGAACTGGAAAGGCGGGAAAGGGCAGCAAATGGCTCTCCTTGACTTCCAGTACATAAAACTGCGACCTTTTCAGGAGCATAATTATCCACTTCTTGTGGTTGGATAAGCATCCCATCAGGAACCTGGAGGTAGCCGCGTTCAATGGCAACGGATACGACGTTCACCATGCTTCGTCCAATCAGGGCGAGTTTCCGGTTTGTCTTCTGTGCAGCGTTCACAACTTGTTGAACGCGATTGACATTTGAAGCGAAGGTCGAAAGAATGACTTTCTGTTTTGCCTGCATGAAGGCTTCTTCAATATGGCTGCCAACCAGATGCTCCGAGGGGCTTGAGCCGGGGCGTTCAGCGTTCGTGCTTTCAGATAATAAAACCAGTACACCTTCACTCCCGATTTTGGCCATTTTATGAATATCGGGATACTGATCATTCATGGGAGTCAAGTCAAACTTAAAGTCCCCTGTATGAACGACCGTGCCTACGGGCGTATGCATGGTGACTCCAAGGCAATCGGGTATACTATGATTCGTTTTGAAAAAGTCCAGAACCATCTCCCCAAATTCCAACCTTGAATCCGAATCGATCTGGATTAATTCCGTATCAGCCAAAAGGTTATGTTCTTTTAACTTCAATTCAATCAAACCAAGTGTTAAACGTGTGGCATAAATGGGTACATTCAATTTTTTCAAGAAATAAGGGATCCCGCCAATATGATCTTCATGCCCATGAGTCACAATTAAAGCGTGGATCTTCTCCTTATTCTCCTGAAGAAAGGAAATATCGGGAATGATCAAATCGACTCCTAATAAACTTTCATCAGGAAACTTTGCACCACAATCAATAATGACGATATCGTTAGAATATTGAACCACGTACATGTTTTTACCGATTTCGTTCACTCCGCCCAGAGCCAGTATGGACAAAGCATTCTCTTTCACACTCAAGTAGATAGACCTCCCTTTATGATGATAAGGATAGTGTTTCCTTAGGTCCCTTTTATAAAACCAACTCTTTTTTTAAAAACAGGGCAATTCAAAAAGCCATAAAAAAACACCTACCGTTTTTGGTAGGTGCGTGTATCTTAACTATTCATCGGCTCAAGCAAGAATTGATGCTTTCTTCAAAAGTCTCAATGAATGCTTGGACCTGTAATGCATATCCAGTCTTCAAAGTGAGCAGCAAACTTTCTATCAAGAATTTTCGCGGCTTGTCGGACTGCATCAGCTCATCTTGGATAAAGTCGATTAATTCAATGGCTCTTGTTCGATCTTCATCGCAAGGCAAAGCTTTGTTTATCGCTTTTTTCAATTCCGTGGTGGATTGAAGCAAATCATTATGGCAAGGATCAAGGTGGTTTGTAAAGTTTGGAAACCACGTATCCATTAGTTCCGGATCAATGATCTGTTCCCCGCTTTCAGCCACTTCATTGACTAAGCGGACAATGCGGTTCATGCAATATCGGATAATTTGTATGTCCGGTGTACCGGCGGGATTGGCACGATAGCTAAAATGATTCATGTGGGTCATCATCGAATGAAAGATAATGACGCTATCTAAAAGATAGGGTTTTTTGCTTTCACCGAATATATCGATAAATCGATTATACATCCAGCGTAAGCTCAACAATAGCGTGTTATTGATGAATTGTTTTAATTCTTCATCGTTGGAAACACGGACTTCTTCAATCAGGATAAGCAATTTGCTTTGCTTGTTCACCATCAGCTGCAGTTCGAGCTGCTGGATGAAAATATCAATATCGGCGGAATCTTGACCAATCAACAGTTTTTCCCGGTCATGGCGAATCTTTGTATAGAAGGAACGGAAAATGGCTATAAATAATTCACCCTTCGAAGGGAAATAATTATAAAATGTACCTTTTGATATACCGCTGCCATCTAAAATGTCCTGGATGGACGTGGCTTGGTAGCCCTTGTCAATAAACAGCTTATGAGCCGTATCGATGACATTCTGCCTTCGATTATTCATCATATCACCTTATTTTCATTATACTGCTTGTATAAATGTAATCGTACTCTATTTTTCATCACAGCACAAACCCTTATTTAAACCAGTAAATTTTTATTGCAAAAAATGAACTGGGGGTATATTATTGATTTTGTGAGTTTGGAATATACCGCTCGTCTAATTAAATGAACCAATAGTTTGAATGGAGGAATAGATAAAAAGTGAGTACTACACAAACAAATGAAAAAAAGGGTTCGTATGGCATTTTGGCCATACTGATGGTCGGGGCGTTTATAGCGATACTGAATTCAACCCTTTTAAATATTGCACTGCCATCAATCAAAACAGACCTGGGAATCGAGACTTCCACAGTTCAATGGCTGACAACGGGCTATATGCTTGTGAACGGAATCATGATTCCGACAACAGCCTTCTTAATAAGAAAATATTCGGTACGTAATCTGTTCCTGACAGCCATGCTCCTATTCTCGATCGGGACGATCGTTGCAGGTGTAGCGCATACTTTCCCGCTATTATTGAGCGCACGTATGGTTCAGGCTGCAGGTTCTGCCATTATGATGCCGTTATTAATGAACGTGCTTTTAACTGCTTTCCCTGTTGAAAAACGGGGCTCGGCAATGGGATTATTCGGTTTAGTCATGATGTTTGCCCCTGCAATCGGGCCGACGCTTTCAGGCTGGATCATCGAACATTATGATTGGAGAATGCTATTCCACTTCATCACTCCGCTTGCTTTACTAGTGCTTCTTCTCGGCTTCTTTAAACTTAAAGACAAAAAGGAAAAAGTCGATATTAAAATCGATAAATTATCGGTCATCCTATCTAGCTTGGGCTTTGGCGGCCTGCTTTACGGATTCAGCTCTGCAGGCAGCAAAGGTTGGGATAGCCCTTGGGTATATGGAACATTGATTGTCGGTGCCATTTCCCTGATCCTTTTCATTACACGCCAGCTGAAAATGGAAACGCCAATGCTTGAATTCAAGATCTTCAAACATCCGATGTTCGCCTTATCTGCAACGATTTCAATCGTGCTTAATATGGCCATGTTCTCGGCGATGATCTTAATGCCGATGTATACACAAACGGTCCGTGGCATTTCACCATTCGATTCAGGATTATTAATGCTGCCCGGTGCACTATTGATGGCCTTCATGTCACCGATTACCGGTAAGCTCTTCGATAAATTCGGTGCCCGCATACTTGCTTCAACCGGTTTGTTTATTACTGTGGTGACGACGTATTTCTTCAGTAAATTAACAATGGATACTTCTTATACACATATTGTTATTCTTTATTCCGTCCGTTTATTCGGTTTGTCCATGGCAATGATGCCAATCATGACAAATGGATTGAACTCACTGCCAGCACGTATGAACCCGCATGGTACAGCCATGAATAACACGCTGAACCAGATTTCCGGTGCAATCGGTACGGCATTGCTTGTTACGGTCATGTCAAACCATGCCGCTTCTTCCGGTGAGGATTTAATGACCAAAGCAATGAGCAAACTAACAAGTCAGCCCACTGCTGAGATGATGGAACAAATGCAGGCCCAAATCGGGATGCAGGCGATGCTCGATGGAATTAACTTCTCCTTCTTTGTATCCACCTTCATTGCTGCTGTGGCACTGATTCTGACATTATTCATTAAGCGCGCATGGCCGGCTGAAGAAAAACCAGCTATGAAAAAAGATCAAACCGCTTAAATGAAACAATAAAAAAGCCCTATGCCACCTGAATAATTCAGGCAGCATAGGGCTTATTCTTTTAAGTTTAGCCGACTTTAATTGTTTTACCCGGTGATTTTCACTTGAATATAAAAAAAGCGCAGTGCCATTTGCACTGCGCTTTTTTAGATCAAGATGTCACTTCCTCTGAAGTTACTTTTGCATGCTGGATATGACTGGCTATCCAACCAATGATCGCTGCAAAAACGAGATAGGCAAGTAAGATCCAAATCTGCGTTCGCAAGTTTTCCCAGCCGCCTAATGAGATGACCTCTTGAAGTTCCTTTAATGAGTGGGCCATAGGTAAAAATTGACCGATTTTCGTCAATAATGACATGCCCAGTTCACCTGGGAATGTTCCGCCGCAGGTCGCCAATTGGAACACGAGAAGGGTCACGGCTGCGAATTTGCCCACCACTCCGAATACGGTCACCAACATAAGAATGAATGTCATGAAGGTAAATGAAACGATGATGCTTGATAGAATGAATACAGGGACACTGGCCACGTGTAAATGGAATCCAAGAAGGACGACTGCATCCACTAGAAGTGCCTGTATCAAGCCGATTACATATACCAGCATTAATTTATTCGTGAAATGAACGGTTCCGGTAACCTTAATATTCTGCCTGCGGCCAAGCGGCAAGATATTGGAAGCCATGATGCCGCCTACATAAAAGGCCAATGACAGAAAATAAGGAGCAATCCCGGTTCCGTAGTTAGGTACTTCAGATAAATTGGATTGTACCAATTGTACGGGTTCAGAGAACATCGAAGTTGTCGAATCGTCGTACTGAAGACTGGCCGTTTTATCGGCAGCTTCATTAAGCTTGGTGGATAATTTGCTCGAACCCGTTTCCAGTGAAGCCAGTCCGTCTTGAAGTTCCGTCGATCCACTGGCTAGCTGGCTGCTTCCGCCGGCTAGCGATTCGATTCCGGCATGTAAAGTGGAGAAACCATTTTTCCATTTAAATAATCCGTTCGCCAATTTTTCAGAACCCTCGTTTAATTGCTTGGCACCCGAGGTAGCTTGTGCCATTTTATCACCAAAAGCATTCATCCCGGTTTGAACGGTTTCTTGTCCATCAGCCACTTTGGCAGCACCTTCGCCCAATTGCTTTTGACCGGCATGTAAAGTGGTGGCTGCTTCGGATAAACCTTCTGATAGGGCAACGATTTGCTTGAAGTCTTGATCCTTTATTGCATCAGGATGACTTTTCATATAGGCATCCAATTGTTTTTTTAGAGTATCCGCTGTATCGGCAGCCTGTTCTTGCCCTTGCATCAATTTTGCATTTCCGGCTGACCAGTTCTCAACACCTTTACTTACTTCATTCATTCCATTTTCCAATGAGTCATGTGCATCAGATAGCTGTTTCATGCCTGAATGCAAGTTCTGGGAACCTGTTGATAATCCTTTCGCACCATCCGCTAAGGCCTCTTGTCCATCCAAGAGCTTGGTGCTTCCTGTTTGTAGCTTCTGGACGCCATCATTCAAATCCTGGATACCATCATTCAATTTCTCGCTGCCGCTTTTCGCATCCGCCGTTCCTTGATGAAGCGTTTCCGCACCATCCCCGGCATCCGCCAAGCCGTTAGAAACGTCCTGGAATTTCGAAAGGATGCCTTCAGAATAGACCTTCGTAATGCTTGCGTTGATTTTTGCCGTCATTTTTTCAACAGCAGTAGAGCTGATCTGTGAAGCAACGAAGTTCTTACCTGGATTGACAGTATACAAAAGTTTAGCCGTTTCCGGTTTTTTATCCATTAAAGTCGTGACATTTTCCGAAAAATCTTCCGGAATCGTGACAACCATATAATAGGTACCTTCCTTAAGACCCGTATTTGCCTCCTTTGCCGTGACAAAGTGAAAATCCAATTCTTTCTGCTTTTTCAATTGTTCAACGAAATCATCTCCAGCCTCGACTGGCTTATCGTCCATTTCCGAACCTTTATCGAGATTGACCACTGCCACAGGGAGCTGATCCAACTTCCCATAAGGGTTCCAATATCCTGCCAAGAAGAAACCTGAGTAAATCAATGGAACGACCAGAAGGAAAATCAAGGCGATTCTCCCGTGTTTATGTTTCCACATTGCTTTTATATCTTGAAATACAAGTTGTAAACCTTTCATTATTTGAGCCTGCCCTTTCTAACTAAGAGATTATTTCATCATAATGGCTTTTTTAGATACTGTATAATACATAATTGATTATGTAATAATAGATTTAAATCTATGTGAAAAGAGTGGAAAAATGGAAATATTACAGCTGCAGTACTTTCAAACCGTAGCACGGCTGGAACATATGACGAAGGCTGCGGAACAACTTCAGATTGCTCAGCCATCCCTCAGTAAAACCATATCCCGGCTTGAAGAGGATTTGGGAGTCGCACTGTTCGATAGGGAACACCGGAAAATCAAGCTCAATGCAGCCGGACGAATTTTCTTGAATCGTGTTGAACGCGCTTTTGCGGAACTGAATGAAGGGAGGCGCGAAATAGTGGAATTAACAGATCAAGACCAAAAGAACATCACCTTGGCCGTTACCATTCCCAGGGTCCTGCCTGATTTATTGGGTACATTTTTATCTCAATACCCGGACGTCCGTTTTCAACAATTCCTAAAATCCATATCATCCATGAAGCAGCTTCTAATAGAAGGAGAAATCGATTATTGCATATCATCCGTTCCGATTGAAGGCCCAGACTTAAAGTGGGAACCGCTGATCACCGAAGATATATACTTGATCGTGCCCCCCAATCACCGGCTGGCAGGCAGGGAAAGCATTACACTCCAAGAAGTGAAAGATGAACCATTCATCAGTATGAACACAGGCTTCGGGTTCCGCAGCCTCACCGACCAATTTTGCCTTGAAGCGGGATTCGTCCAGCATATCGCATTTGAAGGAGATGAACCTGCTGTCATCTCGGACCTTGTCAGGAAAGGGTTGGGAGTCGCCTTCGTATCAGAATTGACATGGCTCCATCAAACCGGGTCATTATCCCATAAAATCCGGATAACCGAACCTGCTTGTCAAAGAACAATAGGGCTCGGCTGGTCAGAAAAACGCTACTTCACCCCAGTAGCCAAGCAATTTAGGTTATTTGTCATGGATTACTTCGCTGCCGCCAACTCCGCCAGACCAAAGAATGAATAAATGTGGTGAAGGTCGAAATAATCGGATGAAGACAGGAATGAATCGCCGTTAGGACGAATTAATGGGTGAAGGTATAAAAAGTATAATTTAATTTTAGAGAACATAGTATTTTAGGAGGTTTTTCTTAAATAGATCGGGTTAAAAATGACCAATTCCAATCCTAGGAGATGAATGGAGATGGAAATACGGGTTAATCAAATTGAGTTGAATGGACACACGTTTCAATACCGGGAGAGCGGTGATGTTTCTGCACCGCCGCTTGTTGTTCTTCACGCGCTGGGTAAAAGTGCAGAGTCATGGGATCAAGTGGCTGCCGCATTAGGAGAAAATTATCGTGTATTAGCTTTAGATCAACGGGGACATGGTGGGAGTGCGAGAACTAATACATACACTTTCGAATTGATGTGCGATGATTTGCTTCAATTTGCGGATGCGCTGAATTTGGGAAGATTTTCGCTAATAGGGCATTCCATGGGGGGAACGGTTTCCTATCTTTTCTCGCAAACTTTTCCTTCGAGGATAGATAGGTTGATTGTCGAAGATACGCCTCCACCTTTCTCGGATGAACCAGTTGAGGTTCCTTCCCAACCTTCTAGCCCTCTGCCGTTTGATTGGCAGGTTGTGCCTTCGATTCTACAGCAGCTTAATGAACCCGATCCCGAATGGTGGGCACGTCTTACCGATATTATGATGCCGACGCTTGTTATAGGGGGCGGGTCGAGCCATATACCCCAAAATAAATTGCAGGAAGTTTCCGAGCTTATTCCGAATTGCGAATTGGTGACGATAGAGGATGCAGGACACTTTGTGCATGAAGATAATTTATCAGCTTACTTGGCTGCCGTAACAAGGTTTCTTTCCAAAGGGCCAGCGCATTAATGAGATAGGAGGGTTGCCGATGCAGCCCTCTTATTCCTGCTTAAATGTATGGTTTATTTTATAGACGGCATTTACCGATTTATTATTAATGATTTCCAGTAACTGTTCAGCCATATAGTCAGCGCTGTATTTAAAGCCGGTGTTGACCCATTCGATGATCATGCCTAATATCGCATATGCTTGGTAACTGGAGGCAAGTTCTGTATTGATTTTAGGGTTCGGCCGGTAATCTTCTAGGTCCTCCAATGGAAGTTTCTTTAATTCATTACAAATCCTTTCCAGTAATGTAGGCCATGCATTCGACTTTAGGATGAGGGTATAAATGTTTGCATAATTAGCTACATGTTCAAATATTTTGATCACTGAAGCCGTTAGTTCATTGATGGTGAAAGTTTCAACATTTTTATAAGGTTCCCGGTAAGATATGATCAAATCGGCAATTACATCCTCCATGACCTCTTCAAGCAGTTCCTCTTTGTACTGATAGTGTTTGTAAAATGTACCCCGATTAAGGTCGGCGCGTTCTACAATGTCAGTAATCGATATTTCCCTGAAATCCTTGTGTTGCATTAATGATATGAGAGATTCCTTCAAGGCCAGTTTGGATTTCCTGATCCTCCTATCAATCCCAGTGTTATTATTGGACATTTTCTTCACCCTTTGTTCGTTATTGCCCTTTTAATGAACATAATGAACACTTTCTGTTCATTGTTCAACATCGAGGTCATCATTTGCTGATTGTATAAGCTTATTGAAACTAATTATACTATAAAGGAAGTTAGTTAATGAACATCTGTACAATAAGTATCACTTCACTAGAATGAATGGGGGAGTTCAAATGAAATTACAAGACAAAGTTGCAGTAGTGACAGGCGCAGCATCTGGCATGGGGAAACAAATTGCTATAGATTATGCTAGAGAAGGGGCTAAAGTCGTCGTATCGGATTTAAATCTTGATGGTGCGAACGAGACAGTAGAAGAAATAAAAGCGAATGGCGGAATGGCCTTTGCCATTAAAACGAACGTAGCGGTGGAGGAAGATATTCAACATTTGATCGATACCTCGGTCAGAACGTATGGTACGGTGGATATTTTGGTGAATAACGCGGGCATCATGGATGGCATGGAACCTGCTGGAGACATTGAAGATTCTAGATGGGATCGGATTTTTGCCATTAACACGACAAGCGTCATGCGTTCGACTAGAAAGGTATTGCCAATCTTTTTAGAGAAACAAAAAGGGGTCATCATCAATATTGCTTCTGCTGGCGGTTTGTACGGTGCTCGAGCAGGCGCAGCATACACTGCCTCTAAGCACGCAGTGGTTGGGTTCACAAAAAACACGGGCTTCATGTATGCCAATAAAGGGATTCGCTGCAATGCAATAGCACCAGGCGGAGTTGAAACCAATATCGGTTCCAGCATGACGAATATCAATGAGTTCGGCATCTCTCGCCAACAATTGGGTATGGCCATCAATCCACGCAATGGCAAACCTGAGGAAATCGCTAACGTGGCTTTGTTCCTTGCTTCAGACGATTCCAGTTTTGTAAATGGTACTGTCATCACGGCAGATGCTGGTTGGAGTGCATATTAAGCAGTAAATTAAAAAGAGGATGGTCAGAACTTGGGACTGATACATGCATTCCTGCTAGTAAGCAGGGATGCATTTTTTTTGAGTGGAGCCTTGGAGGGGGATTGTGGTTAGCCAACAATTTGCAAGAGGAAGGTTTGACTTCATCGGGGAACATTTTCATTTCAATCGAAAGTGGATAAGCTGGGGCTGGATAGTTCAACTACTATCCAGTTTTTTTAAAAAAATTATGCTATCAATTGGATTTAAAAGATAAGTAGAACTCTGAAATCTTGGAAGCAAAATAGGTTCCCTGAAAAATCCACTTTCCCTATGAAATTGGATCATTGAGTGATCCATTAGTTTGCTGCGATTACTTCCATCTTCCACACAAACGATATATTAATTTGCGTGAGAATATTGAAGGACTTTCTGACGGACGTAATCAAGGTGCTTGTACATTTGACTGAATGCTTCATGTGGATCATGCGCTGCAAGTGCCGCATAGATGGCTTTATGATACTTTACAGTCAGTTCCCGTTCCCTGAATTGTATCAGGCTATTTATTTTATTATGGGTAATCAATAAGGAATCGATCATGCCTTCAATAATGGGATTGTTCGCACTTAAAGCAATGATCTTGTGGAATTCTTTATCGGCCTCTCCATAATCGTTGTCTTCACTATTGGCAATCGTGTCAATCGTAACTTGCAGTTTCTCCAACTGTTCGTCTGTGATTTTCTCGGCAGCCATTGTTACCAGTCCCAACTCCAATGCCATTCGCGCTTCGATGATCGCTGGTAAATTATCCGTAGCCAGCGCCAGCATGACAGAGAATGGATGTGTACCGATTTTATCGTTAAAAAAGGTTCCTTCACGCGTTTTCCGTGTAATGACTCCTAGTGTATCAAGTGCACTGAGTGCCTCCCGTAAAACAGGTCGGCTTACTTCAAGTTCTTTCATAAGTTCCATTTCAGGAGGCAGTTTGTCGCCCGCTTTCATTTGTCCGCTGACGAGCAGATGCACGATTTGATCCACGACTTGTTGTGAAAGAGTGTTGCGATGTACCGATTGTACGCCTAATTTCTTTGACGATTCTTCCATTGTGTAACCCCTTTTCTGTTAAATCCTATATGTATTTATACTGTAAGACTAATTATATAATATAATACACTTATTTGCATGTGAGGAAGAGAAGATCTATACCCCAAAAAAAGTAAAATGCGCCGCTCTAAAGAGAGAGACGCACGCATTGTTGGAAAAAATCATCTGACAAGGCAAGGTGATTTTGGATTGAACTCCCATCCGGAAATCAGGTATTGCATCGCCATTGAATCATCACGGGCACCAAGTCCTTTTTGTTTATAAAGCTGATGTGCCTTCTCGATTTGTTCCATATCCACTTCAATTCCAAGTCCGGGCTTGGATGGGACATCGACCATTCCGCCGACAATTTTAAAAGGTTCTTTCGTCAAACGCTGCCCATCCTGCCAAATCCAGTGGGTATCGATCGCAGTGACTTTTCCTGGTGCGGCTGCAGCAACGTGTGTAAACATGGCAAGCGAAATGTCAAAGTGATTATTCGAGTGTGATCCCCATGTCAATCCCCAGTCGTTGCACATTTGAGCGACACGGACGGAGCCTTGCATCGTCCAAAAATGCGGATCGGCAAGAGGGATGTCCACGGATTGAAGTTGAATGGAGTGCCCCATTTGCCTCCAGTCCGTTGCAATCATATTAGTAGCGGTGGGAAGGCCCGTTGCGCGCCTGAATTCCGTCATGATTTCCCGGGCGGAAAAACCATTTTCCGCTCCGCATGGATCTTCCGCATAGGCTAAAACATGATGTTGATCCCGGCAAAGTTCAATCGCATCCTTAAGCAGCCAGCCGCCATTTGGGTCAAGGGTGATCCTGGCTTCAGGGAAGCGTTCCGCAAGTGCCGTCACCGCTTCGATTTCTTCTTCCCCGCGCAAAACTCCGCCTTTCAGTTTAAAATCATTGAATCCATAGCGAGAGTGGGCGGCTTCTGCCAAGCGGACAATCGATTCAGGTGTGAGCGCTTCCTCATGACGGAGGCGAATCCAGTCATCTACCGCTTCAGGCTCGCTTAAATAACCAAGATCCGTTTTATTGCGGTCACCTACATAAAATAAGTAGCCCAGCATTTCCACCTTATCACGCTGCTGTCCTTCGCCGAGAAGGGCTGCAACTGGAACACCTAAATATTGGCCGACTAAATCTAGAAGTGCCGCTTCCAATGCTGTCACGGCATGGATGGCTATACGGAGATCGAACGTCTGAAGGCCGCGGCCTCCAGCATCCCGGTCCGCAAACTGCTTACGGATGGTATTCAGAATGTTGTTGTATGTCCCAATGGACTGGCCGACAACCAATTGTTTGGCATCCTCGAGTGTTTGGCGAATTTTTTCGCCTCCAGGAACTTCACCTACACCAGTATTACCCGCATTGTCTTTCAGAATGACAATGTTCCGTGTGAAATAAGGAGCATGGGCACCGCTCAAGTTCAGCAGCATGCCATCATGGCCTGCAACTGGAATAACGCTCATTTCTGAAATTACCGGTGTGCCGATTTTTACATTATCCTTAAGCATTTGATTGTTCATAATTCTTCCCCCTACCAGAATATTTAGTTAACTATGATTTTAACTCTACACGTTTAATTTCACCAACAAGGAATAAATAGCTGCAAATCGCGACAAGAGCATTGGCACATACGAAGACTAGCGCCCCATTAAATGATCCTGTCGTGGCAATGATGTATCCGATGATAATCGGTGTTGTAATGCCTGCAATGTTACCGAATGTATTGAAAAGCCCGCCACTGACACCGGACATTTCCTTTGGTGAGGTATCGGCCACTACCGCCCAGCCGAGTGCCCCAAATCCTTTACCGAAAAATGCTAGGGCCATAACGAATATAACCACCCATTCCGTATCTACATAGTTTGCAGCTACCAAGCTCATCGATAGAAGCATCCCAACAACAATTGGCAATTTTCGAGCGACAGTCAATGAGAATCCCTTCCGTAACAAGAAATCCGAGAATGTCCCTCCGAGAATGCCGCCAAAAAATCCACAAATGGCTGGAAGAGAAGCGACGAGTCCAACTTCAAGAATGGTCATGCCTCTTTCTTGTACAAGGTACACAGGAAACCATGTAAGGAAAAAGTACGTTAACGTCGTAATGCAATATTGTCCGAGATAAACACCTAACAGCATACGGTTTGATAAAAGCTGCTTAATATTATTCCAGTTGACGCCCTTCTTTTCCTCGTTATTTGTAGTGGTTTGATCCATATTGATCAAAGCGCCGCCTGCTTCGATATATTCAAGTTCAGCTTTGCTGATGCGCGGATGTTCCTTTGGGCCATATATCGTTTTCAGCCAGAAGAAAGCGACGATGATTCCTAAAGCGCCCATAAAGAAGAAGACGTATTCCCAACCAAATTTATACGTAATGTAACCCATGATTGGTGCAAAGAGAACGGTTGCAAAATACTGTGCTGAATTGAAAGTGGCAGCCGCGGTTCCGCGTTCATGGCTTGGAAACCAGGTAGCAACGATGCGGCTGTTGGCCGGGAAGGAAGGAGCCTCTGCCAATCCAACTAAAAAACGCAGTCCGAACAATACCATGACAGCCGTTCCGGCAGAACCGAGAAATCCGATAAATCCTTGTAAAAGCGTAAAGATAGACCATAGCGTGATACTCCAAAAGTAAACTCTTTTTGAGCCAAAACGGTCCAAAAGCCATCCACCCGGAATTTGTCCAGCTACGTAAGACCATGCAAAAGCGGAGAAAACATATCCCATCATGACTGAATCGAGACCAAGCTGACCAGACATGTCCGTACCTGCGATTGATAGCGTAGCACGATCTGCATAATTCAGAGCGGTAACCAAAAAGAGCATGAAGACAATGAACCATCGTGTCCGTGTTTTTTTCTGGGCATTTGGCAGTTTAGGAGATGCTTGAAAAACTTTTTCTTCAGCGTTCATATACTCACTTCCTTAAACGTATTTAATTATATTTTTTAGTTGATACCGCTTACAATGTTGGCCGATTCCCCCTTCGTGAAAATTCTAAATATTTAGTTTTGTCCAATGGTAAGACAAATAAAATTGTTTGTCAATGGCTTTTTTTATAAATCGTTTTTCATTTTTAGCACCTTAATTATCGTGTTTTTTTGTATATATTAGAAGCGAAATTATTGTGGGATGAGGTGATGGTTTGATTTTTCAGAAAATAAAAAAAATACGATTGACCAGACGGTATATTTGTCTTACAATAAAACAATAATACACAAGGAGGAATAGAAAATGAATAAAATTCGCAAGGCACCTAAAGGGATTCTCGGATTTCCCGTAGCACCATTTACAACGAGTAATAAGCTTGATGAACAAGCACTTGCCCGTAATATCCAATTTTTACTAGATGAGGGACTCGAGGCTATTTTCGTAGCATGTGCAGCAGCGGAATATCCATCGTTAAGTAAAGAGGAATATGAAGCGATGGTAGAGGTAGCCGTATCCGTTACGGCTGGAAAAGTCCCTGTATACACAGGGGTAGGCGGGAATATTCAAACTTCCCTGGAACTTGCCAGAATATCAGCGGATAGAGGGGCAGACGGATATTTAATATTACCTCCATATCTTGTTACTGGAGAACAGGCAGGTCTGGCGGCTTATTTCAAAGCTATCGCAGAGAGTACAGACTTAAATTCCATAGTATATCAGCGTGATAATGTTTCACTTTCAATTTCAACTTTGGAAGCGCTTGCTGAGGTCCCGCAGGTCGTCGGCGTCAAAGACGGTCTAGGCAATATGGAGTTGAATGGACTCCTTACACAAACGTTCGGAAAGCGTTTCGGCTGGTTGAACGGAATGCCGCTTGCGGAAGTTACCATGTCGGCCTACGTCCCACTTGGCTTTGACTCTTACTCATCCGCGATATCCAATTACATCCCGCACATCTCACGGAAATTCTATAATGGCATTTTGAGCGGAGATCAAGAAACGGTCAAAGAAATTTACCAACAGGTCATCATGCCAATCAACAATATTCGCCGTCAGCGAAAAGGGTATGCCGTTTCTCTCATTAAAGCAGGTATGGAGATTATGGGAATGCCGGTTGGGCAAACAGTCAGATTACCAATTCTTCCGGTGGAAAAAGAACATTATGCAGAAATGCAAACGATATTAGAGAATGCTTTAGATCGTTTTCCAAAAGAAACACCAATTCAATCAATCTAATAAGGGCGGGATTATATATGATAACTACAGTTCAAACAAAAACGTATCTTAACTATATTAATGGTGAATGGGTTACTTCCATTTCAAATGAAGTTGAAAAAAGTTTAAACCCGGCAGATAATCAGGCAATTGTCGGATTTGTACAGAAATCTGCCAAGGAAGATTTGAACCTGGCTGTGGAAGCGGCGAAAAAGGCGAAAGACAAATGGCGCAAACTAGCTGGTTCAGAGCGCGGGGAGTATCTATATAAAGTAGCGCATATTCTTGAAAAGCGGATTGATGAAATCGCAGAATGTGCAACACGGGAAATGGGTAAGACCTTTGCAGAAACAAAAGGGGAAACGGCACGCGGTATTGCGATCCTGAAATACTATGCAGGAGAAGGAATGCGTAAAGTGGGGGATGTCATTCCATCCACCGACAGTTCAGCGCTTATGTTCACGACGCGCGTCCCGCTTGGTGTAGTGGGCGTCATTACACCTTGGAATTTCCCAATCGCCATCCCGATCTGGAAGATGGCTCCTGCTCTCGTTTATGGGAATACGATTGTGGTGAAGCCAGCCACCGAGACGGCCATCACCTGTGCGAAGATCATGGAGTGTTTTGAAGAAGCAGGTTTACCGGCGGGTGTTATCAATATGGTCACAGGGCCGGGCAGT
This sequence comes from Bacillus sp. B4EP4a, assembly GCF_006680105.1. NCBI lineage: Bacteria > Bacillati > Bacillota > Bacilli > Caryophanales > Bacillaceae > Bacillus > Bacillus sp. B4EP4a. Next base: position 32,101 of record NZ_VHIK01000045.1, on the reverse strand, counting down.
GTCATCGGGCAGGGCATCGCCGATCACGAAGATATAAACGGCATTACCTTTACCGGCTCGAACGGCGTTGGAAAAAGGATTGGACAAGCCGCGTTAGCACGCGGAGCGAAATACCAGCTTGAAATGGGCGGGAAAAACCCGGTAATCGTTGCAGCGGATGCGGATCTTAATCTGGCTGTAGAAGCAGTCATTACAGGCGCGTTTCGTTCGACGGGGCAAAAATGTACCGCGACAAGCCGTGTCATCGTTGCAGCTGAAGTTTATGAAGAGTTCAAGCAGTTGCTGGTGAAAGAAACGAAAGGCATTTCCATCGGGGATGGATTGGACAGCGGGACATGGATGGGACCATGCGCTAGCGAAAATCAATTAAAAACGGTTCTTTCCTATATCGAAAAAGGAGTCGAGGAAGGCGCTACACTTCTAACTGGCGGAAAGCGTGCTGAAGAAGGCACTCAGGCTAATGGCTTTTATGTAGAGCCTACGATTTTTGATAACTGCACGTCAGATATGACAATTGTACAGGAAGAAATTTTTGGTCCGGTGATTGCTTTATTGAAAGCTGATTCAGTTGAAGAAGCCCTGCAACTTGCGAACAGCGTCGAATATGGCCTTAGCGCTTCGATTTTTACAGCCAATATCCAACATTTGCTTTCATTTGTTAACGATATGGAAGCGGGATTGATCAGGGTCAACGCCGAGAGCGCAGGCGTTGAATTGCAGGCACCATTTGGCGGCATGAAAAACTCCAGCTCCCACTCCAGGGAACAAGGAGAAGCAGCAAAAGAGTTTTTTACATCCATTAAAACGGTGTTTGTAAAATAATATAACGTGAATGCGATCAATAGATAACGTTTCGAATTAATGATTAGAGTACTTATGAGGTTAATAAATCTGGAAGGAAGTTAAATAATGAAATCGCACGGATCGCCAATTATTACAGATATGAAGGTTATTCCAGTAGCAGGCTATGATAGTGCGCTGCTCACACTAAGTGGCTGTCATGCTCCTTATTTTACTCGTAATATTGTTATTTTAGAAGATGAAACGGGGAATACAGGTATCGGTGAGATTCATGGCGGCGATGATATTACTAGAATGATAGAAAGTTATCGTCCATTTGTAGTAGGACAAGAGATTGCCGATTATAGAGGTTGTATTACTGCCATACGTAAAGGTGGTTTGAGTATAAAAGGTGACTCTGGTGAAGGGTTGCAAGGATTAAATTTAGCCAATTTGAAATTTGTTGTGCAAGCGGAAGCTGCTGTTGAATGCGCCATGATGGACTTACTTGGTAAATTTGTTAATAAACCAATTGCAGCATTACTTGGCGATGGAGGCATTCAACGGACAGAAGTTCCTTTCTTAGGCTATTTATTCTATATCGCGGATATGGAAAAACTCGATCTTAATTATTTACGTGAAACACAATTTAAGGATGATTGGGATCGCGTTAGACGAATTGAAACATTAACAGCTGAAGGAATTGTCGCTCAAGCAAAAGCAGCTAAAGATCGTTATGGATTTAAGAGTTTCAAATTAAAAGGTGGAGTGCTTCGTGGAGAAGAAGAAATGGAAGCGATTCAAGCTTTACATGAAGCATTCCCTGATTCAAGAATTAATCTTGATCCAAATGGTGCATGGTCATTGGAAGAAGCCATTAAGCTTTGCAAAGGTAAAGGAGATATACTTGCCTATATTGAAGATCCGTGTGGTCCTGAAGCGGGATTCTCTAGCCGTGAAATAATGGCTGAATTTAAAATTGCCACCGGTCTGCCTGTTGCCACAAATATGATTGCGACAAATTGGCGTCAATTCCATCATGCAGCAGCACTTAGAGCAGTCGATATTGTGTTAGCTGACCCTCATTTCTGGACATTGAATGGCAGTATCCGTATGGCACATGTATTAAACGATTGGGGCTTAACATGGGGGTCGCATTCCAATAACCACTTTGATATTACATTGGCGGCATTTACACAAGTAGCAGCAGCTGCGCCAGGAAATATTTCACCAATCGATACACACTATATTTGGCAAGATGGCCAAGAATTATGTGATGATCCATTACAAATTATAGATGGAATGATTAAACTGCCTGATAAACCAGGTTTAGGTGTAGAAATAAATATGGATAAAGTGATGAAAGCAAATGAATTATATCGCAGTCTGCCATATCATGATCGTGATGATTCAACTTCTATGCAGTATCTAATTAAAGAGTGGAAATATAACTCTAAGAAACCATGTATGGTGAGATAAACCTTTCAATTTAAATGAATGGTAATTACCATGAGTAAAAGAATGAATATCTCAATCTATTAAAGATGAAAATATTAACATTCTACTCATGGTAGTTGCTAAAAATATATGGATTGTAAGCCCTTACTTGATTGCAATTCATTGAGAAAAAATAAAAGGTATTAAACTGAAACCATTTTTCTGAAAATCAAGAAAAAAAGGAGGAAGCTTATGAACAGTAGCGGTGCTCAACGCATCAACAATGAGACTGAACATCCTAAAAAAACCAATGTGCGTTTTACCATACTTGCAATGTTATTTATCGTGACCGTCATTAATTATATTGACCGTTCTGCTTTGGGTATAGCTGCTCCAGTAATGAAAGAAGACCTTGCTTTCGATGCAGTGAAATTAGGTGTTGCTTTTTCAGCCTTTAACTGGGCATATACTGCATTTAACATTCCAGGAGGTTGGTTACTAGATAGATATGGAGCACGTAAAGTTTATGGTGTTGCTTTATTATTATGGTCCACATTTACCTTTTTTCAAGGATTTATCAGCACCTTACTTGGATTATTCATTTTAAGATTCTTGGTTGGTATTACTGAAGCCCCATCTTTTCCAGGGAATAGCAGATTGACGACGATGTGGTTTCCACAACATGAACGCGGACGGGCGGTATCGATTTATAACTCTGCACAATATTTTGGATTAGCACTTTTCACGCCAGTCATGGCATGGATATTACAAGAGTTTGGCTGGCACGATGTTTTCTTTGTTGCAGGAGGATTAGGTATCTTTGTAGCCATTTTATGGTTTGCATTTGTACGTGAACCATACAACCATCCACGTGTAAATCAAGCAGAAATCGATTATATTAATTCAGGTGGCGGGTTAGCAAATAAAGAAGAAAAAAGAAAAGTGAACTGGTCTGATATCCGTCTTTTGTTGTCAAACAGACAAATGGTCGGAATTTATATTGGTCAGTATGCGTTGAATACAATTGTTTGGTTTTTCTTAACGTGGTTCCCTACATATCTCGTAACGGAGAAGGGTTTATCTCTAATTCAAACAGGTTTTGCAGCATCGGTACCTTATATAGGAGCATTTTTTGGAGGTATCGTTGGCGGGGTCATTTCCGACAGATTATTGAAAAAAGGAAAATCGCTCGCTGTTGCACGTAAAACACCGATCATCACTGGGTTTCTTTTATCCAGCACAATCGTATTAGCTAACTTCACTTCAAATATTTTTCTTCTTATCCTAATCATGTCCATTGCCTTTTTCGCGAAAGGTTTGGCAGGTCTTACATGGTCTCTTGTCGGTGATATGGCACCAAAAGAACTTATTGGTTTAACTGGCGGTATTTTTAATACCATTGGGAATATCGCAGGTATTGTAACACCACTTGTCATTGGCTTTATTTTAGCCAAAACAAATTCCTTTAGCGGTGCCCTGATCTTTGTTGCCAGTGTATTGTTCATAGGAGCTCTATCCTACATTTTCATAGTAAATAAACCTGAAAGGATCGTATTGATAGATAAAAATTAACAGAAGAAAAGAAAACGAACTTTTGAAAAAAAATACGTACGTTTGAATGAAGTTCCCTAAAAGCATGAGGAATATAATTTAAGCCATTTTAAAATATATCTATATCAGACAATATGCTAGCTTTATTATATTGAAAGGGTTGGTAAAGTGGATACGAAAACGCAGCTGACAGAGGTACCGCTTTATATTAAGGTAAATGGGATGGACAATGTCGCCATCGTTGTTAATACGGGGGGCTTGGATCAAGGAACGGTTTTCCCATGTGGGCTTGAATTGAAAGAAAGAGTACCACAAGGTCACAAAGTAGCTTTAATGGATATAGTCGAGAATGAAGCCATCATACGCTATGGGGAAGTTATCGGTTATGCAGCTAAATCAATCGGTAAGGGCAGTTGGATTGACGAGTCACTGGTGATGCTGCCGGCATCTCCAGATTTAAAGGAATTACCGGTGGCAAATGATATACCCAAAACTTTGCCCCCACTTGAAGGATATACATTTCAAGGATTCCGCAATGAAGATGGCAGTGTTGGAACCAAGAATATATTAGGGATTACAACAAGCGTTCAATGTGTAGTAGGCGTGCTGGATTTCGTCGTGAACCGGATAAAAAAAGAGCTTCTTCCGAAGTATCCCAATGTTGATGATGTTGTCGCCATAAATCACAACTATGGGTGCGGAGTCGCAATCAATGCACCTGAAGCGGTTATTCCCATTCGCACGATACAGAACCTTGCGAAACACCCGAATTTCGGCGGGGAAGCCTTGGTAGTTGGACTGGGGTGTGAAAAACTGTCTCCAATGAGGATAAATCCAAGCGGGGACGATTCAGATATCATTTCACTTCAGGATCAGCAGGGATTTGCGGGAATGGTCCAATCTATTATGGAAATGGCCGAGGAACGTTTAATCAAGTTGAACCGCAGGCAGCGGGAGACGTTTCCGGTTTCCGAATTGGTCATCGGCACGCAGTGTGGAGGAAGTGATGCATTTTCCGGTGTGACAGCTAACCCTGCAGTAGGATATGCTACAGATCTGTTAGTTAGGGCAGGGGCAACCGTTTTATTTTCTGAAGTCACAGAAGTGCGGGATGCGATTCATCTATTGACGCCCCGTGCAGTGAATGAAGAAGTAGGGAGAGCGTTAATAAAGGAAATGGATTGGTATGATAACTATCTTGCTTTAGGTGATGCCGATCGAAGTGCCAATCCGTCGCCAGGAAACAAAAAAGGCGGATTGGCCAATGTAGTGGAAAAATCATTAGGCTCCATTGCCAAATCCGGAGGCAGCCCCATTTCAGGCGTACTGGCTCCAGGTGAAAAAGCAACGGAAAAAGGGCTGATTTTTGCAGCTACACCAGCTAGTGACTTTGTTTGCGGAACGCTGCAGCTAGCTTCCGGCATGCACCTTCAAGTTTTTACAACTGGAAGGGGCACACCTTATAATCTGGCAATGGCTTCCGTCATCAAAGTATCTACACGAAATACATTGACCGAGCAATGGAAAGATCTGATTGATATAAATGCAGGAACTATCGCTACAGGTGAGGCAACCATAGAGGATGTCGGGTGGGAAATATTCCACCTCATTTTGGAAGTGGCCAGCGGTAAAAAGAAAACCTGGGCAGAGCATTGGGGCCTGTATAATGATTTGGCACTGTTCAATCCTGCGCCAATTACCTAATAATGATTTACTAAGAAGGACTTCCTTTTAAAAGGGGGCCTTTTTTTGTTGGTCCAATTTTTAAAGCTGTCATTATTTTTCCTCCAGAAAAGAGGACCGCCTAACTTTTAGTTGAAGTTATTATGAAAGATTGGTTTCCATCATGACGAAAAAAGGGCGATACTGAACTGGAGGGATATTATGGTCACATTCAGGAATGCGACAGTAAAAGACTTAAGTGAAATAGTACGGATGCTAGCGGATGATGTATTGGGGAGGGAAAGGGAACGCTATGAAAATCCCCTTCCTGAAAGCTATCTAAAAGCATTTGCATCCATTGATGCAGATGAGAATAATGAATTGATCGTAGCATGTCTTGGTAAGGAAATCGTTGGGGTGCAGCAAATCACGTTCACTCCATATATTACCCATCAAGGCGGTTGGAGAGCAACGATCGAAGGGGTTCGGACGGCATCTTCAGAACGAGGGAAAGGCATTGGAAGCAAGTTGATTCAATATGCGATTGACCGTGCCAGGAAGCGGGGCTGCCATATCATTCAGCTGACGACCGATAAAAAACGGGAAGAAACGCTGCGATTTTATGAACGTTTAGGATTTAAAACCACTCATGAAGGCATGAAAATGAAGCTTTAATTCACCGTCTTTTGACCCCTTTTTCTGTGCACAACAATTTGTCTGGTATTATATGTTAAAATTATTTGTGAGATATTAATAGATGTGCAGGATCTGATGAAAGGGTGTGCTCGATGGAAAACGAAGCATGTATTCAGAAGAGGTACGGTGTAATTAGTTTTACTTCATTCATCATTGGAATCATTTGCTTTTTTACTGTTTTTATTACACCTATTAGAATGGAAAATATCGGGAGCATGACGGGTCATTATATAACTTTTTTCCTTACGATTGCCGGCATCGTCCTCTCTGTTATAGGAATTTTGAAGAAAACGGAGAAAAAAGTGATCCCGATCATTTCTTTGGTTTTTTCCTCGTCATTCTTTATATTTTGGGTTATCTTCATCACTTTGTTGTTAACTGGGGAAATAGAATTACCCAGTAGATCAATAAGATAAAGGGATTGAACCAGAATGGTTATGAAGCTTCTGGGGAGATAGATTTGACAAAAGGTGGTTTTTCAATGATAAGAGGTTTATATGAAGCACATTTACCGGTTCGTGATTTGAAACGTTCCATTGAATTCTATGAGGGGCTTGGTTTGCAGTTAGATCATAAGGTTGAAGACAACCTGGCTTTTCTATGGATTGAAAAGGACAAAAGTTGGTTGGGGCTTTGGGAAACGGAAAAAGTGGAGGTTGAGTATCATCCCTCCCTACGGCATATCGCTTTTCAAGTATCATTGGAAGATCTAAAGAGCTCAGTCGCATGGCTTGAGGATAGAGGCTATGCGCCAAGAGAGGCTTTTGGATTTAAACCAATTGAACCTTTCGTGATGCCTCACGGGGAATATGCCCACGCTAAAATTCACTTTAATGATCCAGACGGAAACAGTTTAGAGTTTATTAGTAAACTGGAGAATCCAAAAAAAATCACGAATCGTATGTATTTAAGTGAATGGGAACATGAATATAGAAGTGAAAAATACGAATGACAAATGGGAGAAAATTTTAAGAATAAGAATGGAGAATCATAGAATGAATGTCAAAGCGGAATTATATTGGAATGAATTTTGGCAGGGGAAAGATGAAGAAAAACCCCAGGCAGTGAGTGCATGGCAATTCGGGGCTGATCCCGATCATTTGGCTCAATTAGTGATGGACGGGAAAAAAACGGCTACGTGCTCTGGGTATGTTTTTTATGAAGAAGAAAATGAACCATTACCATCCGTGGGTGATTACAGCATTATTTTGAGCAGTGAGGATGAGCCCTTAGCCATCATACAAACAGTGAAAGTCGAAGTATTGCCCATGAATGAAGTGAGTGAAGAGTTTGCGATTGCAGAAGGGGAAGGAGATCGAACCTATACATACTGGTGGGATGCTCATGAAAAATGGCTGAAAGAAGAATTGCACAAAATCGGCCACACCTTTAAAGAAGATATGCTGCTGGTTTGTGAGCGTATTGAATTGATACATGTAAAGTGAATGCAGATGGTTTTTACGGAAGTGAGCAATAAGTGTTTTCGTTCAGTGATTTGCTATAATGGGTCATTGGATTAAAAAACTTATAGAAAGATAGGTATTTGCCATGAAAAAGAAACTGATATTCATTGGATTGGGAATCCTGGTTGTTTTCCTGCTATTGTTTGGTACGTATAAATTAATGAATTCGAGAACATATCAGGTATTCGGAGGATTAACGGATAATGTCGAGACGAATGAAAAAGTGGTCGCTTTGACTTTTGATGATGGCCCATCGAAAAATGTGAATCAGATCCTACCGTTATTGGCTAAATACGATGTGAAAGCTACATTCTTCCTGATTGGTAACGAAATCGAAAAGTACCCAGAGGAAGCGGAGAAAATAGCGGAAGCAGGACATCAGATTGGGAATCATACGTATTCCCACAAGCGAATGGTTTTTAAATCGCCTTCTTTTATCAAGGCGGAAATCGAGAAAACGGATAAATTAATTCAGAACTCCGGATATAAGGGTGAAATTGACGTCCGGCCACCAAACGGGAAAAAAATCATAGGTTTGCCTTATTATTTAAATGAAAATGATAGAGAGACCATTACCTGGAATCTGGAACCAGACAGCTATTACACTTCCGCTTCAGACAAAGTGAAGTATGTGAAGGAAAATATAAAACCAGGTTCGATCATCCTGATGCATCCGATGTATGATGATACGGGTAAAGAACTTCAAGCGATTGAAGGGATCTTACAAGAGTTAACGAACGAAGGGTATACATTTGTAACGGTCAATGAACTTCAAGAAATGTAGTTTCATTCTTACCATCCGAACCATTTTCGAAAAAAATCGGGTTGCTGCGGCAGCCCTTTTTTATCATTTCCCCCCAGAAGACTCCCTCTTCAAGCGGGTGAAGGGCGAGAGCCCAACGGTAAGGGGGAGATGAATGGCGGTTGGCATAAGCCAAAGTAACCTTGTTGACAAACGTATGTTCCCTAGGTAATAATAACTATAGAGGGGGGGGGTGAAACCAATGGTCGTAAACAAAGCTTATAAATTTCGAATCTATCCAACGAAAGAACAACTCGTTCTCATCAATAAAACGATTGGCTGCTCTCGTTTTGTCTATAACTTCTTTTTAGGCAAACAAAAGGAGAAAGATGCCTACTGGAATATCTGTGAAGAAATGAAGCAAAATGGCCAATTACCCTCTAATGAATGGAAAGGTTCGTTTCTGAATAAATACGCAACAATCAAAGAACTTCCAGCTTTAAAGAAAGAATATTCTTTCCTGAAAGAAGTAGACAGTATTGCCTTACAGAAATCGGTCGAAAATTTGGCAGATTCCTATAGTCGATATTATAAAAAGCAAAACAAATCTCCACGCTTCAAATCAAAAAAGAATCCGGTCCAGTCCTACACGACTAAACATACGAATGGAAATATCGGAATAATAGGAAACCAAATCAAATTGCCCAAACTCGGTCTAGTACGTTTTGCTAAAAGCCGCGAAGTTGAAGGGCGAATCATCAATGCCACAATCAGGCGGAACCCTTCGGGTAAATATTTCATTTCCGTTTTAGCCGAAACCGATGTACAAGTACATCCTAAAACGAATCGTTCGTGCGGTGTAGATGTTGGTTTGAAGAACTTTGCGATTCTTTCAGATGGTACGGTCTATCAAAACCCAAAATTCTTCCGGACGGTCGAAAAGAAATTGGCCAAAGCACAACGGATTCTTTCAAGGCGACAAGAAATAGCCTTGAATCGAAATAACCCATTGGCTGAAGCCAAAAACTATCAAAAACAAAAACGAAAAGTGGCCATCCTACACGAAAAAATTTCAAATGCCCGAATGGATTACTTACATAAAGTCTCTACCGAAATCATCAAAAACCACGATGTTATTGGAATGGAAGACTTGCAAGTGTCCAATATGATGAAAGATCATAAACTAGCTAAAGCGATTAGTGAAGTATCTTGGTTCCAATTCAAAAAAATGTTGGAATACAAAGCAAAATGGTATGGTAAACAAATCGTGACCGTATCTAAAACGTTTGCTTCTAGCCAATTGTGTTCTAGCTGCGGGTACCAAAATAAAGACGTTAAACATCTGAATCTTCGTGAATGGGATTGTCCTTCTTGTTCTACTCACCACGATCGAGATATTAACGCAGGACACAATCTAATGAACGAAGCCATAAGGCTTCTAACCGTAGGAACTACGGGGATAGCCTAATTAAAAATTTGGCCGATAGGCTAATGTTCTTAGGAATCCCCCGCTTCAATCAGACCGTAAGGTCGATAAGTAGTGGGTAGTTCAATTGAGATACAGAATAGTACAAAACATGGGTTGCATATTGTTTCTTAACGGAATGTTGTTGTTAGGGCATGCATTCGCATGAATTTTTTCTTAGTGTAAATAAAGCTATTAAAATGGGGCTGGTTACTTGTACCGGAATAAAAATACCACTCTGATCATGATTTTGTGTTTCCTGTTATTCCTGTTTCTTGTCGTGCTCATTTTTCGCCACATCACGGTATATTTCGTGTATAGCTCGGGCATCGGCCCGTTATTACTTATCGGGGTAATGGTCTTGGCTATCGTTATGCTTTTTTTCAAAGGATATAAATAATCGAGTTTGTTTCTTTGAGGCTGCTGCGCAGCCTTTTTTTATGTGGAAAAAGTTCTTTGAAGCCAGTACATAAAAAAATATAAAAATCAATAAAAAATTAACAATCCATTATTAGTAATATATGGTAAGATTTGAAATGGGATTATTTTCTTATAATTTATAATCAGGGGTGATATGTACGTGGAGTTTTTTACTAAGTGGGCGTTTAAGAACAAGGCTGCCGTTTCATTGGTAACCATATTTATTTTGTTGATAGGAGTTGTCAGTTATTTTAAACTGCCGATGGAATTTTTACCATCTGCTGATAATCCACAAGTTACGATTATCACAATGGGGCAGGGCACTGATTCGAAAACGATGGAAACACAAGTTACAGATCCGATTGAAAGAGCAGTTACGGGAGTTAAAGGAAAGAGTTCAATATACTCCACCACTGGAGATGGATTTTCAAAAGTAGATCTATTCTTTGAAGCCGGATCGGATATGAAGCAAGCGAAACTTGATGTTCAAGAGGCTTTAGGCAATGTAGCATTGCCACAAAGCATGGCAAAGCCTACTGTTACACAGTTAAATACATCAATGATTCCCATTTCATTTGTAGCTGTTACTTTTAAGGATGGATTAACAGCTGAAAATATAGACTTTACCAAGAAAGAATTAGAGACTCTGTATAAGGATATTAAAGGGGTTTCGGATGTACAGACATTTGGAGTTTCGCAATCCGTTCTTTCAGTCAAAGTGGATAATGAAGAATTGGCTAAAAAGAAAGTATCCATTCAAGATGTCATGAGCGTCCTTAACGGTCAGAATGCAGCTCTGGCCGTAGGCGAAAAAGTGATTGATGGGAAGGCAAGTAACATCAAGGTTATCGGGGATTTAACAAGTATTGAAAAATTAAAAGCGTTAAAGGTCACTCCAAATGTCACACTTGGAGAAATAGCAAAAGTTGAAGAAGCGAAGGATGGTAACCTCATCAGTCGTTTTAACGGAAAGGAAAGTATTGATTTAAGCATTATCAAGGACAGTCAATCAAATGCTGTCACAATCAGTAAAGAGGTTGAAAAAGTAGCAAAAGAAATTAATGAAAAGTATAGTGACCAGAAATCGACCATTTATTTATCTACAGCTGATATGGTGGAGACTTCCGTTCAGACGATGGTAAAAGAAGTTCTGCTCGGTGCGCTATTCGCTACTATTGTAATCATGGTCTTTTTACGGAATGTACGATCTACATTCATTACAATCGTATCCATACCGTTATCTCTTGGCTTTACGTTATTTTTGCTGTCATTGTCGGGAGTGACGCTGAATATTTTGACGCTGGGCGGTGTCGCTGTTGCGATCGGGCGCTTGGTGGACGATAGTATTGTTGTTATTGAAAATATTTTCCGGAAAATGCAGCAGGAGAAGATTTCAATTGAATTGGTCATGGATGCAACTAAAGAAGTGGGAGTGGCGATAACAGCTTCAACCCTTACGACTGTAGCCGTTTTCTTGCCGGTTGCTTTATTGAATGGAGGGCTTCAAGAGTTTCTTCTTCCTTTCGCTTTGACTGTCACGTATTCTTTGCTGGCTTCTTTAATCGTGGCATTAACGGTCGTTCCGTTAATGAGTGCAGGATTGCTGAAAAGGACGGAGCTGCCAAAACATCGTCCGGCCAAGCGTTTTACCAAGCTCGTTACTTGGTCACTAAACCATAAATGGGTTGTCTTGATTGTTGCTATGCTGTTGTTTGTCGGTTCCATTGGTACATATTTTGCCATGCCAAAAGGGGCGATTGATAATTCTTCAGCAGACTATGTCTCTGTGACATTAACTTATCCAAATGATCAGCCCTATGAGAAAGTAAGGGGAAAAGCGATTGAACTCGAAGAAACGATGCAGGATATGAGTGAAGTGGATAATATTTTCATGCAATTAGGGAACTCTGCCGAGACAGCACAATATGGCGCAGTCACATCACCCACTGAAGCTACTTTCGGCATTCTGGTGAAGGATAAAGCAAATGTAGATTCAATCCTGAAAAAGATGGAAAAGGAACAAGAAAACTATCCTGATGCGAAGCTTACGGCCACCGCTTCCTCATTTATGATGGGGGCATCAAAGACGAACATTACGATAGATGTGATTGGCAGTAATGTTGAAGATTTGGAACTGACGGCCAATAAGGTCAAAGAAGGAATTCAGGATATTAAAGGAATTGAAGATGTTACAACGAACCAAGACGAAAAGAAAACGATTTATTCATTCAAGGTAGATCCAGCTAAAGGCAATACAGAACAAATAGGTCAACAATTAGGTATCATGCTTAATAAAACGCCTATCGGCAATATAACTTTACAGGATAAGCAGACACCTGTCGTCCTTGAACCAATCTTAGATCCTAAAAAACCAGAGGATTTAAAAAGTATTCCGATTATGACAGATGGCGGTCTAGCACCAGTGTCAAAGGTTGCTTCTTTAAAGAGCGAAGAGAGTGCAACAACACAGTTCCATAAAGATGGAGAAACGTATCTTCAACTAACGGCAACAGTCGATCCGACTAAGCTTTCCGATATTGCAAGTAAAATAAATCTTGAGATATTTGGAGATAAGGAGAACAAAGGTCTTGATATTCCGAATGATGTAGAAATTTTAGTCGGGGGAGCCAGTGCTCAGCAGACAGATGATTTTTCCGATTTGTTCCTTACGATGTTAATATCGATCGGCATTGTCTTTTTAATCATGGTTATAACATTTAAATCGATCAAAGCACCGATCGCCATTCTATTTTCCTTGCCATTCGCTGCTATTGGAGCGGTATTAGGATTGGTTATCAGTCGAATTCCAGTCGATATTACAGCACTGCTGGGTGCTCTCATGTTAATTGGAATTGTTGTGACAAACGCGATTGTGCTTCTGGATCGAGTCAAACAAAACGAAGAAAAAATGATCATCCGTGATGCGATCGTCGAAGCGACAGCTACAAGATTCCGTCCGATCATAATGACGGCTGTAGCAACGATTTGTGCCATGCTGCCACTTTTATATAAAAAAGCGGAAACAGGAAGCTTGGTTTCACAAAGTTTAGCGATCGTTGTCATTGGCGGGCTAGCTGTTTCTACACTGCTCACACTTATCGTCATTCCATGTATATATGAATTACTGTACTATAAAAAATCGAAAAAACAGAGAAAGAAAAAGAGAGAACCCGTTAACGAACAAATCGAGATGTAATGGTGCTTAATAAAAGGTTTGTAGAGAAAGCAACGCTTTCTTTACAAACTTTTTTTTCTGTAAAATAGTACATGCTATTAATAGTTTTTTAAAATAATGGTTGACTTTCCTTTGACCTGTAACTAAAATGGTTACAGCAGGAGATGATATAATCGGCTGTGCAGTTACTAATTGCAATGTTCTTATATTAATATTTTTTGGTCTGTGTTGTAACTGGTTTGATTACAAGTTTAACCAATGATGAAAAGTGAGGGAATATATGATGACAGTGAAAATTAAAGCGTATTCTGATTTTATATGTCCATTTTGTTTTTTAGGTAAAGGTCCTTTGGACGAAATCGTGGAGGAAAAGGATGTAGAAGTGGAATGGATGCCATTTGAATTGCGTCCGAGTCCATATTCCAAAATTGATCCATGGAATGAACCCGATAAGTTGAATTCATGGGATTCTTACATTCTCCCAGTTGCGAAAAAACTAGGAGTGGATATGCGTTTACCCCGTGTCTCCCCGCATCCATATACACATTTGGCGTTCGAAGGGTGCCATTTTGCAAAGGAGCACGGAAAAGGGAACGAGTTCCACAACAGAGTATTTACAGCGTTTTTTCAAGAGGAACAAAATATTGAAGATATTGAAGTATTGACAAAATTAGCGGGTGAAGTTGAACTTCCTGTAGATGCTTTTAGAGAAGCATTAGTGTCACGAAAGTATCGGGAAGTGCACCAAGAGGCACTAAAACATGCTTATGAAGAAGCAGATATCAGGGCTGTCCCGACGTTTATTATTGGTGATGAAGTTATTCAAGGACTAGCCAGCAAAGAAAGGTTAGCGCAAGTCATTGAGAAGGAAGAAGCAAAAAATAAACGGAATGAATTTGATGGCTTGCAATGTGATGGTAAGGGGAATTGCTAAAAGCCATTTGAACTGTCAGGGAAATGCTGATTTACAACGGTAAGGTCATTTTAGGATACTCCTTAAAATAGGGATTTATTTTAGAGTACTTATATATTACAGAAAATCCCCCTTTATAAAACAATAAATTCTTTCCATCATTTACTGTTTAATATAAAGGGGGTATTTTAATGTAATTCTAGTTGAATTGTAGTAACAATATTAGAATCATCAATCCATAAATAAACATTCTTACATTTATGCGTGAAATATCTAATGGCAAAAGAATCTTTTAAATAATCTTCTAAAATCCAATTGTATAAAGACAGAGAGATTATAGGCCCCTTTGATGTGTGTTTTAAACAATCTAGCACCTTATCGAACTCCATATTTTCGTATTTCTCTATACATTCAGATATTATCTTGTATGATTTTTGAGGTTTCCATTCATATTGTGTCTTGCTAATTGTCCCATATAGATCTTTTATTATTGGATTTAAATGATTTGACCTGATCAAGGAGAGAGATTCTTGATTCGGCTTACTTAACATTATCTCTGATGGTAATTCGTTTTCTAATACAATCTTCGTGTTGTCAAAATGCATAATAATTTCTTCGATTACTTGATTATCAATTCTATTATCGACAAATAATGAAGTAACACTATTTTCATCTTGGCAACCCAACAGTAAAAAGAATTGAGTTAATATTGAATATTTTTTTGGGACATTTGAATTGGGGATAAATTCCCTGATCTTGAAATCTGAAAAACTGTCTGTATTGTCCTCGAACTGATTAGTAGCTTCATTAGGTTTCAACCATTCCATTAGTAGCCCACCTAGTAAGTTTTTTATTTAACCTCAAAATAACTATAACCATTTGCAATGGCTGAATAAGTGCCATTTTTTACTGTCCTGAACGTTCCACCTAGTTTTGCACGGTATTTTCCAGCAGACAATCGGTCAGATGATTCATTTCTAATTGTGGAAGTTGGTCGGTTTATAGGATAGCTGAAGTTGTGAGTTTTATAATTTTTCCAACCGCCATTAAGAAATCCGTGATGTTTTTGTATTGTAACTTTTACATTGCTATAAGCGATTACATCTCCACCAACTTGTATTGTCCAAGGGCAATATGCAGTTTTACTTATGACATAACAGCCAACCGTTCCGCGTGCAAAAGAAAGTCCGTATGGAGTGATAACTGATTCATTTTCATTAGAAAGGCTATCTGGTGAATAATCAGTGTTTGCAAGATTTGGTAGTAAATCCAAGTCTATTGTTGGCTCTGCCTCTTGTGTTATTACTTCTGTTAATTCTTTAGATGGATCCGTATCTTCTGCTTTTGTTTGATTAGGAAAACTAGTAATCAAGAATACTGAAAATAAAAATAAATAAAGCACATTTTTCATCATAATAACCCCCTAAATAATTATTTTCCATAATAAATTCATATATTTATGGATTTATTACAAAAACAAGAAAGGTAGAAATGAAATTGCAAGGTGCTTTTTTGTTTTGTTATATCTACCTATATAGTTATATTGTAACGTAAATTTTTATAAAATATAGTCTTTTTAACCTAAGTATTTTGATAATTTCATTTAATTTACAGGTCATTTTTACTATAAATATGACTGAAACGGACTGTTTAATATAATTAGCGGAGGTAAATAATTGACAATGAGAATCATTTTCATTTATAGTGAGATGTGTAATGAAAGTAATTCTCAATTAGGATGGTGATATAGATGAAGGTATTCATTGGTTATGTAAGTTTATCCGGTAATACCGAGAAAATGGCTATAAACATAAAGAATAGAATGAAGGCTGTCGGCTGTGAAGTATATATGGAAAGATTGGATACTGTTGAAGTTGATGCCTTAAAGGATTTTGATTTGGCCTTTATTGGTTTATATACATGGAATCTTGAAGATTTACCGTATGAAGCACACGAGTTTTATGAAGAAATTGACCAAGTGGACTTTGCTGGAGTGAAAGTCGCATTCTTTGGTGCCGGCGACTTGACCCATTCGAAACCTTTCGCCGGGATAGATATCCTTTCTGATAAAATGAAGCAATTTGGATTTGATGTATATGATCGAGTATTGAAAATACACCATGAAAGCAGTACATACGAACAATTAAGGAAAAGTGAAGACTTTGCAGAGCATGCCCTTATATGGGGAAGCAATAGGAAGAAGTGGAGATTCTTCATGTGGGATCGGATGCTAGGCAGCCCAAAATACCAAAAGTCAGCATTTTTGTTAAGGAGGGTCCTTGATGATTACCCAATTAAGTTCAAAGGCAGAAGCAAAAAAAGAGGAACTTATACAAGAACTTCTGAAATTAGGGATTTTTAAAAAATATAATAAGCAGCTATACGAGCTTCCGATAGTTGTTTTACAAAAGGAATTCAATCACTTGAGAGGTGAATTAAAAAATGTCTAGAAGAAGGAAATCTTATACTGAACTGCTAAAAGAAAACCGCGAACTTCTGCTGCATGACAAAATGGAAGTGGAACGCATCTATACAAAAATCGACCAAAAAGCCATCAATGAAAAAAAGGGAAGTAAGCAAGTACAATCATAACTGGTTAAAAATGAAAACCGAAATCCTTTTGTTGATTTTGGTTCAGTCGATAAAATGAGCTTCTGATGTTTTATTGAGGGTTTGTAAAATGATTTCCACTCCAGGCACTCGCTTTCCGCGGGCGGTCCGCCCTCGGCGCTCTTTGCGCCTGTGGGGTCTCCCTTGGACACGCTTTTCCCGCAGGAGTCTCGAACACCCACTCCAATCAACTGGACTGTTTTTAAAGAAAAAACTGTAGGCTGATCTCATCCCAAACCTTGATAAGGCTAGTCTATCATTGATGGTTTTTTACTGTAATCCTTATTGGATTGAAGAAATTTGCGACACTCCTGCCGAATAACTGGCTAGCCGAGACCCCACAGGCGCTTGCGGTGATGAGGCTTGGCAGACAGTCGGCGGAAAGGGAGCGGATTTCTGAAATCAAGCTGGAACGTCTTTTAAATAAAAAACTGCAGGCAAACTAGTTCTATATGTTTTTTTATTATTTTATAATCCTTATTGGATGAAGAAATTTGCGACACTCTTGCCGAATAACTGTCTAGCCGAGACCCCGGAGACGCTTGCGGTGATGAGGCTTGGCAGACAGTCGGCGGAAAGGGAGCGGATTTCTGAAATCAACTGGCACGTCTTTTAAAAAAACTGCAGTAAAACTGGCTTTTCTTAGAATTTGCCTACAATCGGAGGTTCGGGATGGTCTAATCCCGAGCCGGAATTTTAAAACAAGAATAGATTATCGTTATGTTTTTTTACCGTAACCCTTATTGGATTTCTGAAATCAACTGGCACGTCTTTTAGAAAAAAACTGCATGTAAAACTAGCTTATCTTCGAGTTTGTCTACAGTCTGAACCGAAATCCTTTTGTTGATTTCGGTTTTTTCTTTTGGGTCTGTCATTGAAAGATGTTGATTCCATATTCAACAAACCGTGCAGATTATTTGAAAGAAGGGATTTTCCAGTTGGTTGCCGAATAAAAATCCTTACGCAAAAAACTTAGGGGGAGTTCCACAATGGAAAATGTAATAGATGGAATCAATCATTGGATAGGTTTTATACCTGAAGAGTTCAACCGGATGACAGAAAAAGAATTAAATCATCGACCAATGCCACACAAATGGTCCCAAAAAGAGATTTTAGGACATCTATGCGATTCTGCATTGAACAATATGAATAGGTTTATCAAGATTCAGTACGAAGAACAGCCATATGTTATACAATCATATAATCAAGACCAATGGGTATTAGTCCAGAATTATCAAGAGCGACCAATGGATGAGATAGTTAACCTTTTTTGTGCTTTAAATAAGCAAATCATCCATATAATAACGAACACACCAAATGATAGATTATCTAATCTTTGTGATATAGGAAATAATCAACAAAAATCATTGGAGTGGCTAATAAAAGATTATCTAGAACATATGGAACATCATATTAACAATCAAATTCTAATTAAAAAATAGTGATCTATATAAATCACTATTTTTTATCGTTTTTCTTCTCAATTTTTCACTTTTCGTAACAGCTTGTCATGAAGTTTGGACAAGGTAAACAATACAAGGATAGAGCCGATTAATGTTAACGACATATCCCATTGTGCGTCCCAGATATCACCTTGTGTTCCTAAAAATTCTTTTGAAGCTTTTCCGCCTTTTGAAATGATGGCAGTTATCCATTCGATGATTTCATATAAGGCTCCAATGGCAAGCGCAAAACTTAAGGAAACAGCAAATAACCATGGTCCTTTTGTTAGAGGGGTTTTACGTATTACTATTTCTCTAATCACAATCGCAAATAAACCTTTTAGGAAATGTCCAAACCGATCATAGTGGTTCCGGTTTAGATCGTAATGATCTTTTATCCAATTAAATAGAGGAACTTTTGAGTACGTATAATGGGCACCGATGAACATGGTAATTGAAAGAACGGCAATAACGAAATAGGATAATGTAGTGAGGCGGAATTTGTTATATGTAGCAAGTACAAAAATCAGAAATACAACGGCAGGAAGTGCTTCCATTGTCCATATCAAGTATCCTTCAGGCTTAATGACTGACCAAATAAAAACTGCAGTGACTAGCAAAAGTAATAATAAATGAATCAGTATACTTTTATTTCTTCCCAATTTTTTCACTCCATAAATTTATGATCTGTACAATAGTATAAGATTGGAATTTTCTACATAGTACTTGATTGATTGGTTTCGTTTTTAAATAGAAAGAATCAAACAGTTTGTGTATGGATAAAACGCTTTATCCTTTCATTTAAATCATTAGCCGCTTTTGTAGGGATCTGATGCTTTGCATGATCAATGAATTTTAATTCCGTACATGGCAATTTTTCATGCAATAAATTAGCGTAATGATGCAATGGTTTATCTTTTTTACCATAGACAAGTAAAATTGGCAGGTTGATTTTCTCTAGCTGATGGGTACAGTTATAATGCAAACTATAATGGTAATACTGCTCGATATTTCTGGCATCTCCCTTTAAGGCTTCATTAAACATTTCGTTGAACAACTTTTCGGTATTTGAATTGCTCCATGAAATGGAAAGCGCAAGAATTGCAACCGCGTCTTTATTTGCAAGTGATATTCCTAAAGAAATCTTTTGCTTTAAATATTTATCCCTCACTTCTGACATTCCACCTATTACAATGCCTCCTAGAGACCTATCGGCACAACTCAGCAAATATTCCAATACGATGGAGCCGCCGGTCGAGTATCCGCATATGATAGCTTTTTTTATTTTTAAATGATCCAATAGATGTTTAATATCTTCTATAATCAGGGGATAAGTTACTGGCAGTCTTGAATACTGACTTCTTCCGTGACCCCTAATATCAAAAGTGATAACTTTGAACTCTTCGGATAATTCCTCCATTTGGTATTGGAAATTCACACTTGTCAGTACTGGAGGATGAATAAAAACAATAGGAACACCGTTTCCCTTAACAGAATAATACAAGCTAATACCTTCCACATCTAACATTGGCATGAATATTCACCTCAATAATCTTAAATCATTTTCCACTAGCGCTGAAAATAAAATTCCCAGTCGAAGAGTTCTAATATCCCTCCTAAAAGAATTTTCCCTTTAAAACATATTTTTATTACTAATTGTGTCGGTAACAAGCATCTTGAATTTTTTGGGTTCTTTTGAACAAGATATAAGAGTTCAGGAAATGAACAAAAATATATAAAATAAGGTGATGTAAATGAAGGCAAACATGGATAAAATTTTGCCAGTTGTCGCTTCGGTCGGAGTAGGTATTGCTACTTATCAGATGTTGAGTGGGAATGGCGGGAAAATGAAAAATATGGTGCCGCTTGCCACTAACTTGATGGGCATGGGAACTGGGATGCAAGGGCAGAATCAACAACAGCTATAAAATCACTAAAACAAAATAATCCCCTTTTGGGGATTATTTTGTTTTAGACAAGAAAAGGGACCTCCATCATATAAGCTTAATGAACACCGTGGATACTATTTACCATTTTTTATAATTTAAGTAATAAAACACCAATAAAACAACTCCATACGTTATAATGAATGGGCTCCAAGGATAGTGTCAGAAACCTGCCGGAGTGATCAAATGAATGGAGGTTATATGTGTTGAAGAAAAAAATATTGGTCATTATTCCAACAGTTGCCCTGATGTTGGCCCCACTAGGAGCGGGAACTTCAATTACCCACGCAGCATCAAAGGAGAAAATCGAAACGAAGGCGGAAACGCGACCGACCCTCAAGAAAGGCTCACGTTCGAGTTATGTAAGAGACTTACAGCAAAGCCTTAAAGATGTTAAATATAATGTAGGCGTTGATGGGATTTTCGGTACCCAAACACAAAATGTGGTAAGGGAGTTTCAAGTGGATCATAACTTGAGTTCAGATGGTATCGTCGGTCCGCTGACATGGGCTGCTTTAGATGAAAATAAGGTGGAAAGAAAACAGTTTACGGAGAAAGATGCGATTGCGTTAGGGAAGAAGAAGCTGGGTAACAAGATCATATTCAGCGGTGATGGCAGATTGCTGAAAGATGGCAAAGGAAAATCATATTACAATTTTAAAGCTGCTAATAAAGATTGGATCGATCAAGGCGGCACAGGAACGATTGGGTGGTTCCACATTTATAAAGATGGCCGTGTAGTGGAACAATAAAGGGATATACATGCAAAGAATGTTCTCACTTTATGTGGGATTTTTTTTTATGTAAAGCATGGATATAATAAGAAGACTAAATACATCTATTTTTGGCTATAAATAACATGAAAATATAGATATAATAGTAAATGGACAGCAATTTGGTATAGTGGGCAGCGGTCACTCCTTTTTAGAAAGGGGGTGTCGCTGGTGATTTCTATTATGGACGGACTGATGCTAATGATTTCATTCGCCTCTTTAATCGTCGCAATAATCGCGGTTACATTAAAAAAGTAACCCCCTCCATACCATCCGGCCAGATGTATGTAGAAAAAGGGTTACTTTCATGATTGAGTAGCTACTGACTTACCACAGAAAGCCGCTGCTCTTTATGCAGTTTGCTGTTCATTAAGACGCTGGTTTAACCAGTGTCTTTTTTTATATATGTTAGTTATCATTATTATATCCTCATTTTACCTATACATTCAACTAAAAAACATGCATAGAGCATCGATTGGTTTCTTTACGTACATTCAAGAGTTGCCTGGGGAGCTCTTGGATTAACGAAGCTTTTGGTAAATAATTAGATTTTCGTTAATTTCCCGCCGGCTTCCAGTTTGAATAATTTCATTCCTTTATAAGATACAATCGAAGGAATCAAACAAAGCAAGGCCATCGGTAAACAATAAAGAAGATAGAAGTGCCCTCCGTTTTCCAGCGAGGGAATAAAGGCTAAAGCAACTAAAAGTAAAGTGAAAAAAATGATCGCGAAAATCCCGAAAGATTGATGATAGAATGCATGAATTTCCCTTCTTCGTTCCTCTTGGTTGGGTAAGGTCTTTACTTCTTTGTGCGTTCGAAGGAATAGGTACAAGGAGAACATGAGAAATAAAGCGGAACATGGTAAAGCGATCGCAAATAATGAAACGTCAAGAATGGAAAGATAAAAGCTGGATAAAAAGAAAACTTCTGACACCCCTAATGCAAAACAATAATTGAAGATACTTATTCTATCAGGTTGTTTAAGCATGAAATCCCTCCTTCTATATCATATTATGCAACTGCTTTCGCGTTCACCACTTTGTCACATTTAAAAAGAAAAAAAGTGCACCAAGAATCAAGCAAAGTGGGTTTGTGGCATCGCTCGCTAACTAGTCAGAATTATCAAGCATGCAGATGTTGAATAGAGTCTTTGCATATTACGAATAGTAATAAAATATCGCTTGAAGGGGGGAGTGCTCAATGACTGTAAAAACGGTAATAATAGGATTTCTGCTCGTTCTTCTATTATATTTGCTTTATGTAGTGGTGACGGCAGTGTTTCTTTTCCCAAAAGCAGAAAAAGAAGAAAATAGGCCGATTAAACATGTGAGTGCATATATGGGTGAGAAGGAATCCACCGTGGATCGTGTCCTGCTTCTCGAAGACGGTTATGAGTCGGGACTCGCTCGAATGCGAATGATCCAGGAAGCCCAGCATTCAATCAATATTGCCTACTATGCTTTTGGAAAAGGCAAATCAACCGAACTTATTATTGGAGCCTTGATCGAAGCGGCCGACAGAGGTGTCAAAGTCCGAATTCTTTTGGATGGAATATCTCATGGACTCAGAGGTCAATTAAGCAGTGCCCGTTATGCATTGGCTTCGAATGAAAATATTGAATTAAGATATTACGAAACCGTTAAGCCATTTAAGCCGTGGACCTGGCATAATCGCCTTCATGACAAAATCATCACTGTAGACGGAAAGTTGGGCATCATCGGAGGGAGAAATATTGCCGATAAGTATTTAGCCAGCAAGCCGCCGAGGGATTTTGTCTATGACAGGGATGTACTCATTTTCAATGCTAAAGAGGAAAAAGATAGTGTAATCGTTGAAATGAAGGACTATTTGAATGAATTATGGAACCATCCGTATACGAGCGATGTCTTTTCAGACCTTTCGAAAAGGCAAACGGAAAAAGGGAAACGTGAAAGAGATGCATTGGTGAATCAATACAGCTTAGCTTTACAAACTGAAGCCGATTTCGTTAATCCAGCCGTCGATTGGAGCAAGGCTACAACACCTACTAAAAAAGTGTCCTTCATTCATAATCCAATCGAACGCTTCAATAAATACCCTTTTGTGTGGAGATCTCTATTGGATATTGCGGCGAATGCCAATCAATCGGTATTTATCCAAAGTCCCTATATTGTTCCTGCGGATGCCTTAAAGGAATATGTACCGAAGAAGATGGATTCAAAGGCTGATTGGACGATACTTACCAACTCGACGGCATCAACCCCGAATGTGATCGCTTTTTCCGGATACTTAGAGCTTAGGGATAGTATCGTTGAGACGGGGGCAAGGCTTTATGAATATTCAAAGCCTTATTCTTTGCATGGTAAATCGGTTGTCTATGATCAACGATTAAGTGCAGTGGGTTCCTACAATTTGGATTCTCGATCTGCCTTTTTAAATACAGAATCGATGGTGGTCATCGATAGTGAAGCATTTGCAGCGCAGTTGACAGGAGCCATCGAGTCGAAAATCTCGAATAGTACACTCGTTGCTGACAATAAAAAATATATAGAACCACCTGAAGATCAGAAAAAGGAAGAGTCTTTTGTTAAAGCCACCTTTATAAATGCCCTCTCGAAAATTACGGTATATTTGAATAGGTTCATTTAAATGATGACGAAAAGACAGCAATCTGAGTAATTGTTGTCTTTTTAGCCTTTCGCGGAGTTTATCTTATGAATGCATGTGTAATTTGCTATACTTGAGCAAGCTAATCACAACTATCGTAAGGAGAACAGAAACATGCAAACACTACAGCACCTATCGAAACATATTGCCTACCTGCCGCCAGTTCAGGAAACGGATCGCCCGGTACTTGCCGCCGTTACGGGAAACAAGAAAACGCTCATCATCGATGCCGGTAACTCTGTCCGGCATGCACAGCTCTTTAAGGACGAATTGCTTCGGAATGATATAAGCGGGAATTTCCTCGTTCTTACCCATTCACACTGGGACCATGTATTCGGGCTGGAGAATATCAAGATTCCGGTGATTTGTCAGGAAAAAACATACACAAACATTAAAGATATGCAGCAGCTTTCATGGGAAGATCAAGCCCTTGATCAACGGGTCGAAGAAGGGACGGAGATTCCCTTTTGCGCCGATGCAATCAAATTGGAACATGGGACTAATAGAGAGATTACCTTCCCCCTGCCTGATATCATCTTTGAAAAAACGATGACGATCGATCTCGGCAATATAACCTGTATCATTGAACATGTTGGCGGCGACCATGCCAAAGATTCCTGCATCATTTATGTACAAGAGGAAAAAACACTATTTATGGGAGACTGCCTTTATGCCAATCTTTATGCTGAAAAATGGAATTATACGGCTGAACAGGCGTCGCTGCTCATTAAGAAAATTGAAGCCTATGATGCCGAAACATATATCCTCTCCCATCATGCTCGGCCTTGCACGAGACAGGAGATGGAGGCGGAGCTTAAGCTAATGAAAGAATGTGCCAGAACCGTGGTCGAACATCACGGAAACCGAGATTTAATGGAGCAGGAACTGGCTGAAGAATTAAAGCGGGATTTAACGGAGGACGAGCTCGAGACGATTGGCTTTTTCGTGAATGGGTATGTTGAGTGATTTAAGCACTGAAGAACACAAAAAGTTAAACACTTTATTATAAAGGTTTGGGTGGGTATGAGTTCGATATTATGGAGCTCATACCCTTTAATTTGCCCTTTTTCCGCAACAGTCCTACAATAAATCGATAATAATCGTTAACAGTACTGAAACAATAAGAATGGATAGGAAACCTGAGATAATTTTCCCTGCTTTTGCTCCTCTATCATCGGGATGAATATGACCAATGATAAAGGAGGGGATGAAAAATATAGCCGAATAGAACATTGTATAATGAATACCTGAATCTCCATTTGACCAGGCGCTAAGTCCGATAGTATTTAAAATATTATCTCCAATGCAAGGGTTACCGCCGAATTGAATGGTAAACAATATTCCGATTAAACATAGCGCAAAAGAAAGTGAACCTAAACCGATATTCTTTGTTTTCCTAACTTCAATAGTTGGCATGTCATTTTCTCCTTGTATAAAAAACCAAATTATGGTTTTTTTATTGTATCATAACTCAGCTAGTACTTAAATCGCTACACCTGTATCAGAACCAAAATATAAAAAAACTGCACCTCCAATTGTTAGAAGTTGTCTAACGATTAGGGTGCAGTTCAAATTAATTATGAGCTTTTTCCAGAGCTAGCTTAATCCCGAAACCAATCAAGACCGTACCGGTTATACCCTCGAAAATCGCTTGGGTTCTAGGCTTTTTCATAAAAGCACTGATCTGGTTCAACAGATAGATATAAAATACAAACCACAACGCAGTTAACACGGTATACGTTATGCCCATGATCAGGAACGGTAAAAACGTATCATTTCCCGGATTCACGAACTGAGGCAGGAACGTTAAAAAGAAAACGGCCACTTTAGGATTCAGCAGGTTGGTAAGGAACCCTTGTTTAAAGCAAGACTGGTTTTCGTACTTACTTTTGACGGACGTTTCAGCCGCTGCGGCCACTTGCTTATTCCTTAATCCCCATAGGGTCTTGAAGCCTATATATACCAAGTAAACGGCACCGACATATTTGAAGATGGAAAATAGTAAAGCGGATTTCACAATGATTGCTGAAAGTCCGAACACGGCAGCTGATGTATGAATAAGCAGGGCACAACATGTGCCGAACATCGTTTTAAAACCTCCCGACGTTCCCACGGTAACGGTGTTCTTTGTGGCTATTGCTGTATCTGGACCAGGTAAGATGATGAGAAGGATACACATGATGATGAAGAAATAAAAGTTTTCCATATTCAGACCTCCACTCTTGGTGATGAATTCTGAAAATTATAACATAGATGTACTTGGTTTAGGGAAAAAATTTGATAGTTAATGATTACCTCAATAGAAATGAGGCAATAAAAAAACAAGCCAAATCATTTTTTGATCTGGCTCGTTTTTTACTGTTATATGTTAGGGTAACTTTTTCAACACAGCACGTACCGGACTTCCATCTGCTTCAACTAATGGAAGAGGGAGGGCTGCCAACTCATAATTACCCGGTCCTATACCGTCTAGTACAAGACCTTCCAAAATGTGAATTCCATGACCGGCAAGTTCATGATGTGCAGACAGTTCTTTACTATCCAATGGATCTACTGATGGTAAATCAAGACCAATAAGACGAACGCCGTGTTCTGAAAGATATGCCGCTAATTCTGGTTGGATATGAGGAATCGTTTGTGGAAACACACTCCGATTCTTCCATGCATCCGTCCGAATTAACAGACGGGTAACGCCTTGCAGGTCTATACTGGATAATTCATTGACACCGATGCTTGTCTTGTTAGGTAAATGGATAACTCGGGCACTTCCCATATATAAGTCGAGATCCAAATCAATCACTCTTTTTCCATCGTCATCAAAATGAAATGGAGCATCAATATGGGTACCGGTGTGGATGCTCATATTGATTTGACCTACATTGACAGATCCACTTTCTTCTTTACTCCAATTGACTTTGTATGAGAAAGGTGTATCTCCAGGCCAAACTGCAACGTTTTCATCCAGACGTTGTGAAATATCAATCCATGTCCCCATGCACCTTACCTCCATCTCTTCTGGCTGTTTTTTGAATATCTTATAGCTTCGTTCTTAGGCTCCATAGTTCTGGGAAAAAGTGTTGATCCAGTGCTCTTTTTAAATACGTTACACCTGATGATCCGCCAGTACCTTGTTTATTACCAATAATTCTTTCCACCGTGGTCATATGATTAAAACGCCATAATTGCTGTTGATGGCCGATGTCCACTAACTTCTCGCCCAGCTCATATAAGTCCCAATATTGCTCAACATCGCGGTAAACTGTCAGCCACGCCTCTTCTACACTGGCATTTGGTTCATATCTTTGCGACCAATCCCTGCTGATGGCTTCTTGATCAATAGGTAATCCGCGTGCCACAAGTGCATTGATCGCCGCGTCATAAATACTTGGCTCATGAAGGGCCTGCTGCATTTGCTCGTATAAATCCGTTTGGTGCTGATAGACTGATAGCGTATGGACATTTTTGTTTCCTAATGCAAATTCAATCAAACGATTCTGATAAGATTGGAATCCGGAAGATTGTCCCAGTTTATCCCTGAACTCCATGTATTCTGCCGGCGTCAAAGTTGAAAGGACATTCCATGACTGGATCAATTGCTGCTGGATCCTCGAAACGCGCGACAGCATTTTAAACGAAGGTTCCAACTTGTTTTGGCGGATGGACTCAGTTGCTGCTGTCAACTCATGTAAAATGAGCTTCATCCATAGCTCACTCGCTTGATGGATAATGATGAATAGCATTTCATCATGATGATCGGAACACCTATGTTGACTAGTTAAAATCTTATCAAGGTGGAGATAATCTCCGTAAGACATCGATTTTTGAAAATCGGTTTGAATTTCTTTCTCTAGACCAGTTATTGTTTGTTCATTGTTATCCATATTCTTCATTCCGCAATCTCCTCACTTTTCCATATGAAAAATTATTTATTCCGTCATTCTATTCTATCTTCTTTTCCAGGGATTCTTCCATTACATTATGGTTAATATTTCTTCTTTTTGAAACAAAATAAGCAACAGTTAAAAATAGTAACCAAGGTATCCCAAATTGAAGCATGATCTTGAAATCTGTAAACCATGTTGTAATCATTAAGCTGAATAGAAGAACGGCTCCCAGTATCGTTAAATATGGAAAACCGATCATCCTTACCGGTAATTTGCGTCCGCCGGTTTTCTCCCATTTAACCCTGAAAAACAAATGGGAAATGAAGATCATGAGCCATGTGAACATGGCACCGAACATGGAGATCCCCATCATGAATGCATAGGATGAACCAGGAAGTAACGCATGAACGCCTGCCGCAATGAAAATCCCAGTTGTAGAGACAGCAAGTGCTTTTCCCGGAACGCCCCTTTTGTTTAGCTTTCCTAAAAAGCTAGGTGCATGTTTTCCGCGAGCCAATGAAAACATCATACGTGTTGAAGCATAGAGCTGGGCATTCATGGCAGATACTGCAGCCGTTAAAATAATAAAGTTCATGATCCCGGATGCACCAGGAATGTTTAAGATTTCCATTACTTTGACGAATGGACTTTCCTCGATCCCAGCCGTTTTCCACGGAACGATCATCAACATGATGCCGATTGTCAACACATAGAAGGTGGATAAACGGAACACGGTCGCTTTTAAGGCTTTTGGAACAGCTGCATCCGGATCTTTTGCTTCTCCTGATGTAACCGCTATCATTTCGGTTCCAAGAAAGCTGAATAAAGAAATAAATACGGCTACCCACATTCCCCACCCGCCAAATGGGAAAAAACCGCCTTCATTTACAAAGTTCTCAGGTCCTATATGCGGCTGATCGGATGAACCGAATAGTACATAGGATCCAAGAAGGATAAAACCAACAATGGCACTTATTTTAATGAAGGAGAACCAATACTCAAATGTAGCGAATGTATTCACGCTAGTAGCATTTACATAAATCAGGGCACCTGCAAACACCAAAATCCATACGATTCCCGGCACGGTCGGAAACCAATACTTCATATACACGCTGACTGCACTTACCTCAACCCCAACAGCCAAAACATTGGCAATCCAATAAGAATAGCGGACAAGATAGCCAGCCATCGGAGTCATGTACTTTTCAGCAATGGCCCCAAAAGATCCTGAAGTGGGATGGGCAACCGTCATTTCGGCTAAACAGCCCATCAACAGTAAAACAATGAACGCCCCGAGTGCATAGCTGAGCAATACACTTGGCCCTGCCGCTTGAATGGCAAGCCCGCTGCCAAGGAATAGCCCTGTCCCGATGGCACAGCCCATTGCGATCATTGAAGGCTGATTTGTTTCCAGCTCACGTTTTAATCCTTTTTCTGGCTCATCTTTAAAGTTCAATTGAGTATTTTTGTTCTCCATAGTTCATCCCCTTTTTTTCAAAAAAGATTTTATCCTGCCCAAATTAACTAACCATTTGAGGGATGAGCCCCATCTGGCGGAATCCCATGTTATGCGACCACTTCACGCTCATTCTTGAATTTTTCATATTGTTTTTCTGACATGATTTTCTTGAGTATTTGTACAACTTCCCAAACTTCTGCGTAGGAAGTATATAGTGCAACCGGAGCGAGACGAATGATGTTAGGTGCTCTGAAATCGGGAATGACACCGTTCTCTTTCAATGCCTTGCATATCCGTGCAGCTTCTTTATGCTCAAGGCTTACATGGCCTCCGCGGCGTATGTCTTCTCTAGGAGTTCCAATGAAAAACCCCATGCCTGCCAATTCGGATTCGACTAAATCCATTAAATATTGGTTGATTTTCAGGGATTTTTCGCGAATATTCTCGATTCCCGCTTCAATAAAAATGTCCAAAGACCCAATCAAAGGTGCGCAACTTAACACATGCGGCGTGCCGATTTGATACGCGCCTGCTGATTCAGCTGGTGTTAACGTATGTTCCATATCGAATTGTTTATCTTTTTTGGAGCCGAACCATCCAGCCAATCCAGGCATCGTTCCAAAATGTTTTCGATTTACATATAAACCGCCAACACCGCCAGGACCGCCATTTAAATGTTTATAATTGCACCAATAAGCAAAATCCACATCCCATTCGCTGAATGAATGCGGAATGGCACCGATAGAATGACATCCGTCAAATCCGATTACTATTCCTCTTTTATGAGCTTCAGCAGTTAATCGTTTCATATCCAATATTTGACCGCTGCGATACAGGACTGTTGGCAAGATGATCAATGCGATGTCATCTGTCATTGCTTCGATTATGTCATCCTCTTCAAGAAATCTGCCATCCGAGCTTTTGACGCGGATGAGATCGGTTTCCGGATCGTATCCATGTGTACGCAGTTGACTTTGAAGAGCATAAATATCAGTCGGAAAGGTTAATTCATCTGCTAAAATTTTTGTGCGCGTACCTTCAGGCTTATAAAAAGTGGCAACAAGCTGATGCAGATTTACAGTTGTGGAGCCGGTTACGATAACTTCCTCGGGAGAAGCTCCGACCAATGGGGCCATCTTCGCACCCAATTTCTCAGCCATGAAAAACCATGGGTGATTCCCTTGCGTCCATCCATCAATCCCATGTTCCTTCCAATCTTCCAAAGATTCCAAAAGAGTGCGTTCAGCCCTCTTCGAAAGAAGCCCCAATGAATTTCCATCCATATAGATGGAATCCGGCTTTAAATAAAACTCTTCTCGAAAACCTTTAAGTGTATCTTTCTCATCCATTTGTTTAGCGTGATCCAATGTGTATTCAGAAACCATAATCATCCTCCTATATTAGTATTCTAAATAATTCTAGGAGAATCGTACCAAAGAATATGACATCATGTCAATAAGTTAATTCAGAAAATTATAAACATTAAATCGAACTTTCCAACAAATGTTTTTTATTTTATGGAAATCCTTTATGCTAGAAGATAAGGGGAGGAATAAGCATGGAGAATGGCAAAGTAGGGGATAAACGGCATTTACGCTCGATCATGACACGGCAAAAGTTATTAGAAGCTGCAAAGGAAACATTTCTTGAAGAAGGTTATCAAGCTGCGCTTATTTCCCAAATGATCAAAAGGGCAAACATCGGATACGGAACGGCCTATGTTCATTTTAAAGGAAAAGAGGATCTGTTAATTGTATTAATGGAAAATGTAATGGAGCAATTTTATGAAATTGCCGAGACCTCTTTCTTTCCAAAATCAAAAGACGAAGCAAAACATATCATAAACAGACAAGCTAATGCTTTTTTGAAAATGGCAGAAGCTGAACGCAATATGATGCAAGTTTTCGAACAGGCCATTGGGATCTCAACCATTATTTCAGATAAATGGAAAGCGATCCGCATGAAGTTCATTCAGCGAATTTCAAAGGACGTCGACTATGCACAGCAAAATGGGCTGGCAAGAGCTGAACTAAACCATGAGCTAGTGGCAAGAGGGTGGTTTTTCACAAATGAAATGTATCTATGGGAAATTGTCCGAAACGAACATCAAAGTTCTGTCGAAGAAATTGCTCAAACCATCACCTCAGTTTACGTCGAAGGCTTGTATTTGTAATGATAATAGCAATTCACCAATCTTCCGGTTATATCGGAAGATTTTTTTATATTCAAGGCTTTACAGCATTAAGCATTCATAACAAAAACACTAAATTCACGAGTAAACCGGCGGAATTCACGAGTAAACCGACCAAACTCACGAGTAAAGGCGCAGAATTCACGAGTAAACCACCCAAACTCACGAGTAAAGGCGCAGAATTCACGAGTAAAACCGCAAAATTTACGAGTAAAGGCGCAGATTTCACGAGTAAACCGCCCAAACTCACGAGTAAAGGCGCAGAATTCACGAGTAAACCACCCAAACTCTCGAGTAAACCGGCAGAATTCACGAGTAAAGGCGCGGAATTCACGAGTAAACCGCCCAAACTCACGAGTAAGCCGGCAGAATTCACGAGTAAACGCCAAACTCACGAGTAAAACCGCAAAATTCACGAGTAAACCAGCAGAACCCACGAGTAAACGCCAAACTCACGAGTAAACCACCCAAACTCACGAGTAAAGGCGCAGAATTCACGAGTAAACCGCCCAAACTCACGAGTAAACCAGCAGAACCCACGAGTAAACGCCAAACTCATGAGTAAACCACCCAAACTCACGAGTAAAGGCGAAGAATTCACGAGTAAACGCCAAATTCACGAGTAAACCGCCCAAACTCACGAGTAAAGCACTCAAACACACGAGTAAAGGCGAAGAATTCACGAGTAAACCACCCAAACTCACGAGTAAACGCCAAATTCACGAGTAAACCGGCGGAACTCACGAGTAAACCGACCAAACTCACGAGTAAAGGCGCAGAATTCACGAGTAAACCACCCAAACTCACGCTGTCTCTTATACACATCTCCGAGCCCCCGAGACG
>NZ_VHIK01000044.1:0-53296 GCF_006680105.1 Bacillus sp. B4EP4a | reverse complement strand
GGCTACTGGGGTTTCTTGGGGGATTACTTTGTTTAGCGATTTATTGTAAGATTGCTGACTACTTTAAGTCGAAAATATTCATTTTCATTTCGATATTCACGTTTGGCATTACCTGCTATTTCGGATTGGCCTTTGTGACGCCGACTATCGAGTGGATGTTTTTGGCGATTGGCATTCTTAATTTAATACTATTATGGAATATCGAGCAATTGAAAAATCAAAAAGCATTAACGTTATTCAAACCATTCATTTTTCAATTCATCCAGTTTAAGATCATCGTGGAAGCCTTTGTGATCCTGACGTTATTTTCAAGTAACTTGGTGTACTCGCTAACGTTGATGGTCTTTTCTGTGTTGTTTTTAATTTTTTCGGTCAAATTCCAAAAAAAATATTGTGAAATGGCTTTTAGCGCCGTTTTCACGTATGGATATATCCATTTTGTTTTTAACTCATTTTTAAGTGAATACATGGTCATTGCTTTTGCACTTGTACCAATCATTTTTACTATGCTATCGAAATATCTGGCTAAATCTAAAATGACTAAGCTTTCCAAGAACTTCATGTTCACCAGTTTGATTGAGAGCGGGATCGTTTTCTTATATAGTAACGCGATGGTGTACCAGGAGAACTATGCGCAAATATTCATCGCGCTCATGATAGTATCCGCTCAGCTTGTCCATTTTTCCCTTCATTCGAGAAATCCAAGCTTCACGTACCCGGCTGTTGTTGTTTTCGACTTAGCGTTCCTGTATCTTTTCTTTGCTTTGCAAGTCTCTTTTTCTACCATTTTAAATCTTGTTTT
Source organism: Bacillus sp. B4EP4a (assembly GCF_006680105.1). NCBI lineage: Bacteria > Bacillati > Bacillota > Bacilli > Caryophanales > Bacillaceae > Bacillus > Bacillus sp. B4EP4a. The sequence goes on along the minus strand of NZ_VHIK01000044.1, from coordinate 52,494 downwards.
CTTTCTTCAGGCCATTCAATATGTTGGAGTATATTTATATAACCGTCACCCAAGGTACAGCCTGTTTAAGAAGAGTATCTTACTTCTCTCCCCAATGATCATGTTAGTGATACTGACCATTAAATTCAGCGAAATGGATTGGCTTGCAGTTAGTGTCGCGCTCGCCATGATCTCGGGGCTATTCTTAATCACATATATAAAAGACGAATCAAAGCATATGAAGGAAAACGCCATATACGGATTTCCAATCACTTTCGTACTGGCTTTGGTTGCTTTCTATCCATTTTTGTTGGAGAGTTTAGAGTGGGTCCGGTCAAATATAACGCTTAGCGTCTATTTAATGGGGGTTTCACTGATTTCCATCGGTGCAGCTTACACATTTAAAAAGGGTTATCATAAATTATTTCCTGTTTTTGCATATAGCGCACAGATACTCTCCTTCCTTTCCTTGGTATCGATTCCATTCGATTCACTGAAACCTTTGGAGGAAAGCGGAGTCATCGCCATAGCTACGGCAATAAACGGCTGGTCCGTCCATATACATCGGAAGCACATATTCTGGGTGCCTGTCGTGATTACAAGTGCCAGCCTATATGTTTCACTCTACGATGTTTTTGATTTGAGTTCAATGGTGTTGAAGATTGCGTTTGTGCTGCTAGGTCCTATTATCTTTTTCCTTTTGGGAGAATGGCTTGGGAAATATTCGGGGAAAGGGAAATTGTACTTCCAATATACAAGTCACCTTGCCAATTTGCTGGCGATTCCCGTTGGATATTTGCTCATTGTTAATACGGAAAGTTCACCGTTCCTATATGCTACACAACTGTTGATTTATATTTTGAGTGCTTTAAGGGCACATGTGAAATGGGAAAAATACGTTTTTACGTACCTAGGGTTTTCAGCCCTTTTCCTGCAGGTCCATTTATTTTTTGCAAACGTGGGGCAAATAGAGTTCATTACATCAATATCCATGATGATAACAGCAGGACTCATAACCATTCTGTGGTCGGTTTCCAATAAGAATTGGAAAGGAATCATGGAGTATTATCTTATTCCATTCATTCATTTAGGGATAAGCATATCCATATTGGAAACGGCAATCCGGGATTTTCCGCTTAACAGGGAACTGGTCTGGGTAGGAGTGATGACTGTACAGTTCTTATTTGCCTGGTATCTGCTCATGAAAAGGAATTGGCGGAACTATGTTGTGGTTCCTCTAAGCCTTGCGTTCATCTTCTATAATATGTATGTAAATACATTACCTTTGGTTATGGCGATTATCGTATTGCTTGTATGCATGACTGTGATGGTGATGGCTAGCAGACGCCATTTCAAAGGATTGGTCAACCAAAAGGGAACGAAGAGAGTCATTGATTATTATCGGATTTTTGGCTTGTTATATCTATGCACTTTGAATCTGGAAGTGTTTATGAGCGATACAGGTTCTGCAATTTTGGGGATTTTTGTTTCCCTGTTGTTGCCTGGCTACTTCATCATTATGGGAAGATTCACGATCCATACGAAAGAAAAAAGCATTTATTCGGGAATAGCGGCCATCATCGGACTTTTCCCGTTCATCAATATCATGGACTTTGCCCATGCACTCTCAGTCGTCACGAGTTTGGCAGTTCTTTTTGGCTGTATGGCAGGAATGTTGTTGTTAAGCAGACTGTATTCCATATGGTTACTCAAGAAAAATGGATCAGGCATCATCAGCTTTGATCCTTTCAGGATCTATGGTTTATTCTTTTTGATCGATATGAATGTAGAGGTTTTTAATGGTACTAAACATCAGTTACTCCAAGTCTTTGTATCGCTTCTGTTAACCGCTTATTTCATTTTCCTGAGAAACTTGACAGCGGAAAAGCCAGAAAAGAAAATCTATTCCAATATTGCTGCTCTAGTCAGTCTGTATCCCTTCCTGAACATCGTCGGCTATGCCGACAGTCTATCGGTTGTAAAGGGATTGATGTTCCTTTTCGGCTGTATGTCAGGGATGCTGCTTTTAAGCCGGCGTTATTTCGATGGTTTAATCAAAAAGGAAGAAACAGGTATTACCATCGATGCATACAGGATATATGGCCTGCTGTTTTTACTTGCCATGAATAGGGGAATTCCAGTAACTGAAACATCAAGCCAGTTACTCCAGGTTGTCGTCTCGCTCTTGATCACGGTTTACTTCTTCTTGATTGGAACTTTCACAAAGGATGTAAAAGAAAAGGTCATCTACGTTTGGCTAACGGGAATTCTCAGTTTGTATCCGTATTGGATCATCATCATGTACGCGGACACATTACAGCCTTTCGTTGGAGCGGCATTCCTTTTTGGGTGTACGGCCATAATGGTGCTGCTAAGCAGGAAATTCTTTAAAGGCTTGCTTGATAAAGGCGGGGCAGGACTTCAATTGGATTTTTACAGAGTCTATGGTCTGCTGTTTCTTCTTGCCATGAACATGGATGTTTTGACGGGGGGACCAGCACATTTCATTTTGGAAATCTTCGTGGCACTTCTGATTCCGGCCTATTTCATTTTGATGAGAAGCACGACTACAGGGGTGCTGGAAAGAAAATCCCAGATGGCTGCAGCGATATTGTTCAGTTTATATCCGTATTGGGTCATTGTCGATCAGCTCACGATACCTGCTGTACTTGAGGAGGAGGTGAATATTCTGCCGCTGTTCATTGTCAGCACCACTCTGCTGAGGAAAATCTTTGTTAAAGGCAAAATCACACAATATATCGAAAGTGGTATTGTTTTCCTCTTATTTTCAGCCTTGATCATTGATGCAATGGCAGGAAACACCTTATATGATGAGCTCATTATCGGCACGGTGTCATTGGCAGCAATGCTCTTTGGATTCATGATGAAATACAAATCCTATTTTATCGCTGGAACCGGGACCATTTTATTCAATGTCTATATGAATACCAATTCGATGTGGGGCGAGATGCCATGGTGGCTGTATTTAATCATCGGCGGAGGGCTGCTTATCGGAATTGCATCTTTCTTTGAATGGAAAAAACAAAAAGACAACCGGACATCGAAGGAGGTACTTGAGAAAAATAAACAAAGGATAAAGAATTGGTTCAATCGGTGGAATTAATGAAGAAGGAATGAAATGCGTCAGATACCCAATCTCTTAACCTTGGACGAAAATTCAAAGGAAATCTCAAAAAGGGTTCGGAATTTATAAATTCCGAACCCTTTTTGTCTACAAACTGAGAGCAATTAAAAGCTCTCTTTCTCTTCTTCGATATTCTTTATTTCTTCTTGCCAATCATGAATTTCTATTTCCCACTGATCTATATTAGTTTGCAAAACATTAATTAAAAATGGTGAAAGGGAATTTCTGTATTTTTCTAATTCTTGAATTAATTTCACTCGATCTTCAGTTAAACCTTGCACTAATTTTTTTTTACTTTCCAAATTTGCATATACAAAAACTGGCCTGAATTTTCGGATCTCATTATCACCCATATCAGTTGTAACTCCTTATAAAAGATAAAATTAAAAATATTATTGATTGATTAACAAACTTAGCTTCATCAATCCATTATCAAGTTTATATGCTTGTGGATACAAACTGAAACGCTTTAGAAGCTCAAGACGAACAAGAACTGCATGAAGAACAGCTTGAAGAGGAATCAGAACTGCTGTCATGGGAACCGTTATGACCACCATGATCGGCATGGCCGGATCCAGAGGAAACTGTGTTCGATTCATTCCCGAAAATATCTTTAAATTCACTGTCAAAATCATCGGTGCTTGCATAAGTGAAATAAGCAGGAGCTGCGTAGTCCGTCTGGTCGTACGTTTTCCGCCAATTCAATTCTGTCATGGGGCGATTTTCTTTAAATTGGGATGTGAAAGATTCAAAGGTCCGTTCGGCTTGCTTACTTGTCGGTTTCCGCATATATTTCTCTTTTAACTGCTCCAGCTCCAACGTTTCAAAATCGCGGAGAAGCGTTTGCCCTTTATCATGTTTGAAAAATTTGCCCCATTTTTGAATGGAATGGGAATCCACGGTAAATAGCTGTACATAGTAAAAGTCAAAAAGAGTGCGCTCATCGGGTTTGAAAACAGGTTCTGAATGAGGATGGTGCTGAATGGTCCTACCGATGAAATCCTGGCAAAACTCATCATATTCCCGTCTATATTTCAGCATGATATGCCACAACTCATCGATGACTGAATTAAACATTTCAACTTTTCCAAACACTGCAGCCATAATCAAGTAGCGCTTCAATTCTCGCCATGCCTGATTGACCTTTATCTGTGAGTCCCGTGGATGCTTCAGGCGGAATTCAGCATTGACCTTTTCCATATAATTGAAATCCAGTGCTTTATTAAGCTTTTCTATCAATGCTTCTGAAACGATTTCCGTTGCATGCAGATCTAAAGTTTCAGCATGGTATTTACGGAATTCATTTTGATAGCGTTCTAATTTAGCCGGTTCACTTAGCCCTTTAACGAAATTGACCAGTAAAACAGCAAAAATTGCCGCAAGAATGACATAAAAGAAAGTCATTTTTGTCCACTCCTTTAAATATATCGATATATTACTTTAACATTATCTTACATGTTGTTGGAAGTGATTGTAAGTTTTTTTGACCAAAATGTTCCATTGACGGAACTCGATTAAGCTGTTGAGATTGCATGCCAAACCCCTGAAACGGTTTCGTCCTTTGCTTGTCATGCAAGGGATTTTCAATCAAAAACCAAGCACTTCAAATAATGCCTCATTTCTAGTATAGTTAGAGAGGAAAAGGGGTGAAGGCATGTACTTGACAGTAAAAGAGACTGCGGAATATCTATCGATGCCGGAATCTTATATAGAAAGTTTGATCGTTCAAAATAAAATTCGTACCGTTCATGATGGTGAGCAGCATTTGATTTTTAAAGATCAGTTTAATATGCATCTTGAACAGATGGAGAAGTATAAGAAGGATTTAGCGGATTATTATAACGAACCCATCCCCGAAGATATCGATGTGAAGGATGAAGATTAGCATCTGCCGATTTGGCAGATGTTTTTTCATGCAGAAATGGCTTGGGATAAAAGATTGAATTTTCCATAAAGTTCTTAACGGCGTCTCCACCATGGGTTTTACTGATCATTCAAATAATTTTCTTGTCAATGGAAGGTAATTGTAGTAGAATTCCTCAATTACGTGTAAAATGAAAGGTAGAAGGAATTATCACGGCAGAATGGTAGTTAGGAGATAGGTAAGTGGTAAAAGAGTATTTGCAAAGCGAAGGTTTTTCAAGGTTAATTACATTAATTGTGTTAGTCCTCTTTTTAATTAGCATCGGTAGTATGGTTAATATCGTGTTATTCACATTTGTTTTCACTTTCCTGATGGGAAGGCTGGAGCAAATTATCATGATTCGGCTGAATAAAGTGATGCATATCAATTCTAAGGTTGTTATAAGCTTTTTATATGCAGTCGTCATTTCTTGTTTAGCCATCGTTCTTTATAAATATCTACCGGTCATTACGCTACAATTCACGGAATTAGTGACACAGATCGTTTTCTTCTTTCAACATCCACCAGATAGTAGGGTCATTCAATATGCCATTAATATAATGAACGAGCTGAAATCTCCGCTCGATCTTCAAACTCAGATGAATACACTCTATCTTTATATATCCGATTTCGGTAAACTGGCATTTCAAATTTTCATTTCCATGTTGCTCAGTCTATTTTTCTTATTGGAAAAAGATAAAATCATTCGCTTCACTTCTAAATTCAAGCGGGCCAAATTTAAATCTTTCTTTATAAACTTAAGCCACTTTGGCGTCAAATTCATCAATTCATTCGGAAAGGTGATTGAGGTCCAGTTCTTGATAGCCATTACGAATGCCGTCCTATCGGTAACTTTCTTATGGATCCTTGGCTTCCCGCAGTTGCTCGGTCTAGGGATCATGATTTTCTTCCTGGGTTTGATTCCGGTTGCAGGAGTCATCATATCCCTCATTCCACTTAGCATGATTGCCTATAGCATCGGCGGCATGCCCAAAGTGATTGCTGTATTAATCATGATTGTTGTGATCCATGCAATTGAAAGCTATATTTTAAATCCGAAATTCATGTCGGCAAAAACAAATCTTCCAACATTTTTCACCTTCATCATCCTATTGTTTTCCGAGCATTTCCTTGGGATATGGGGATTGATCATCGGGATACCGATCTTCATCTTCCTGTTGGATATGTTGGATATTGAAGAGGGGAATATGGAAGTCCGATAATAATCATTCGAGCAGCGGCCACGCTAATATGGCCGCTGCTTGTTTTTGTTCAATTAAACCTTTTGAAAGATGGCGCTAACTGTTTTCAATATAATATCCATTAATTCGAGTAAAGGGGAAAAGGGTGCAACTTTCCCTATTAGTGCATAGTTGCGTTTTTGATTTACCGAGTTAATTGATTAAAATTTTATTTTACTAAAGTTATTTATCGACTTTTTATTGCATAAAAAAACAAATAAACGTATAATATTCTTACAAGAATATACTGAATGTTCTCTAAAGTTAGATTTATCTGTTTTTTTAAAAAAAGAGAGTTTACGAGAGAGAAGAGGGGATTATTTTGAAAAAGGTTTCTTTTTTAGTGTTTGCCATGGTTGCTTCTTTGTTACTAGTCTTGACAGGATGCGGGAAGGATAAGGAAGTCTCGACAACTGGTAAAGAAGAAGAGTCCAATGGGAAAACACTCAGGATCGTGACGGACGCCAACTATGCTCCATTTGAATATCTTGAAGGAGATAAGATTGTAGGATTCGATGTTGATTTCATCAATGCCGTTGCAAAAGAAGCGGGTTATGAAGTTAAAGTGGAAACTGTTGGTTGGGATCCGATTTTTGTTGAAATCGAAGGTAAGAGAGCGGATGTCGCCATATCTGCGATTACAGTGAATGACGAAAGAAAACAATCTTATGACTTCTCTGTTCCGTATTTCTTATCCACAAACAAGATTCTCGTTCCTGAGAATAGTGATATAAAATCAGGAGATGAATTGAAAGGAAACGTCATTGCCGTACAGACTGGTACTACTGGACAGGAAGCGGTAGAGAAACTCCTTGGAAAGAATCACAAGGATATCAAAAAATTCGAAAACAATAACCTGGCCATTCAGGAATTACTAAAAGGCGGAGCTTCGGCTGTCGTAGCTGATAATACGGTTGTTGAAGAATATGTGAAAAATAACCCCGATCAAAAACTGAAAGTCGTTGAAGACAGCAAAAGCTTCAATGAGGAGTTTTATGGTCTTATGTTCCCAAAAGGCAGTGAATTGAAACCGGAGTTCGATAAAGCCGTGAATGCCATTTATGAAAATGGGAAATATGCAGAAATCTATAAAGAGTGGTTTGGTACTGATCCAGATATTGAAACGTTGAAAGCACAACAATAAAAAAAAGGGATAGTAAAAGATTGCGTAACTTTACGTGTGAAGTTACGCAGTTTTTTTGGTCTTAGGAGGGAAACAAAATGAGTTTTCGCTGGGATATTATTTTTGAATATGCTCCTTTCTTATTAAAAGGAACGTTGCTTACAATAGGGCTGTCGGCTTCCTCCATTCTCATCGGAACCTTTTTGGGGTTATTTATCGGTTTAGGGAAACTCATGAGAAACAAAGTGCTTGCCTTTCCATTTTACTGTTATGTCACGGTTTTTCGCGGAACACCGCTTTTAGTTCAAATCTTTTTAATCCATTTTGGAATTGTGCCCTTTTTCACTGGGGAAACGAATGCAGTAACTGCAGGTGTCATTGCTTTATCTTTAAATGCAGCCGCATATATTGCCGAAATTTTCCGGGCGGGCATTCAATCCATCGATAAAGGGCAAATGGAAGGGGCGCGTTCATTGGGAATGACCCATATCCAAACAATGATACATGTTGTATTGCCCCAAGCTTTCAAACGAATGATTCCTCCGTTAGGAAATGAATTCATTGTATTATTGAAGGATTCATCCCTGCTTTGTGTCATTGCTGCCCCGGAATTGATGTACTGGGGGAAAGCGATGGGGAGTCAGTACTTTAAAGTGTGGGAGCCATACTTGGCGTGTGCCTTCATCTATTTATTCCTGACCCTCATTTTAAGTTTCGTATTAAATAGACTCGAAAGAAGGTTGAAAACAGAATGATCAAAGTGGAGAATCTAAAGAAGTCATTTGGCGAAAATGATGTATTGAAAAATATCAATGCAATCGTTTCCCCTCGGGAAGTAGTCGTGGTGATTGGTCCTTCTGGGTCGGGTAAATCCACTTTCCTCAGGTGTATCAATCAACTTGAAACGATAACGGGAGGCCATATTTTCATTGAAGGGCTTGATACGACAGACAAGAAGGTCAATATCAATAAAGTCCGGACGGAAGTTGGCATGGTATTTCAGCATTTTAACTTATTTCCACATAAGACTGTTCTTGAGAATATAATGCTTGCGCCTATAAAGGTCCGCAAGATCTCCAAAGAACAGGCTTCCCAAAGAGGGATGGAGCTACTTAAGAAAGTGGGACTTGCCGAGAAAGCGAACGCATATCCGGATTCATTATCGGGGGGACAAAAGCAACGCGTCGCAATTGCCAGGGCGTTGGCGATGGAACCCAAAATCATGCTATTCGACGAGCCGACTTCCGCTCTAGATCCGGAAATGGTCGGTGAAGTTCTTGAGGTCATGAAGCAACTGGCTAAGGAAGGCATGACCATGGTTGTTGTGACCCATGAGATGGGGTTTGCAAAAGAAGTTGGAGATCGCGTGATTTTCATGGACGAAGGTTATATTATTGAAGAAAATATTCCAAGTGAGATTTTTAATAATCCCCAGCAGGAAAGAACTAAAGCCTTTTTGAGTAAAGTGCTTTAATTACACGTAAAGAAAAAAACCTTCCATTAAGGGAGGTTTTTTTTTCGGGGCATATCAGGGGGCTTCATTTGATATATGAAGCGCCTAAAAGCGATTCAGGGCTTTTACCGAGCACGAGCATACTGATTTTGGCATATCCAATATTTTTAATTTGGAAGAAGGTCTGAAGTAATACCTGGATATTCGGATCATCCTTTAACTTTTGAACTTCCTCTATATATAATCCGATAACGGAGGGCATAACGAATTCAGGGGTGTATTCGTCAGGGTTTTCATCCATGATTAATGTGCCCATAAATTGATATTTAAATTGAAGAGCCCGTGTTAAGGCAACGACATGGAGCAGTTTATTAAATAGTTCGGGGTATGAATATTTAATCTTTTCCAGAGCTGCTTCTGTTGCCTGTAACTCATCGACACTAGATAAAGTGATCATGAATATCTCCTTTTTAGAATATATTGAATCCATCAGCATTTACCGTGCTTTTTACTTATACTAGTCTACCCCCGCCGTAACGCCTTGTAAAATGGTTAGATGTTATCATGTGCATAACCCAAATCTATGATAGTGCTTACATCAATGATGCTAGATAATTCACTACTTATGAGACAACGCTTCCCTCGTATATTTCAGCCATTCTTTTGCAGCGTATGAAAGGTAATGGTCCTTACTCCATATAAATCCCAAATTCCAACTGATGGAGGGGTTTTTAACCTTGATTGTCTTTACGCGCTCATCATGACGGCATAAACTTTCCGGTAATAGAGCAACGCCAAGTTTACAGTATACCATTTCCTCAATAAAATCCCAGCGTGAGCTTTCAGTAACGATATGTGGAGAAAAACCAGCTTCATTACAGGATGAAATGATGAGATCACGAAGGACGTAATCTTTATTGAATAAGATGAAAGATTCGTTTTCCAAGTCGGCCAAATCGATTTCTTCCTTATAAGCATGCGGATGGGTGGGATGAACAATCAAGTTGATGTCTTCTTCCAAAAAAGCAAAATGATGAAAATGTGCGGTGTTGGTTGGCAGGACTATTACTCCTATATCAATTAAGTCATTTTGGACGGATTCTTCTATTTTCTTTGAACCATCCTCTACTAATTGAAAGGTAATATTGGGATAGTCCTCGTGAAAACGGCTAAGAATTCGGGGGAAGAAAGAAGCGTCGATGATCGGCGGCAGCCCGATGCGTATATGTCCCTTTTTTAAACCTAATAAATTGTCCATTTCCGTTTCTAAATTGTGAAAGGCCTTATCAATCAATTTTGCCTGCTCTAAGACAACCCTGCCTGCATCGGTCAAGATCAGTTGCTTACGTGAACGATCAAAAAGCTCAACACCTAGCTCGGTTTCCAGGTTTTTAATCATTTTGCTGATGGTCGGCTGGGTAATGAATAGATGGTCGGCAGCACGAGTGAAGCTATTGAAATTGGTTACCTCTATAAAGTATTGCAAATGTTTAATATCCATTGCGTCACCTGTTATCCTCGTTTAAAATTAGTTTCATTTTACCCGTAAACGGAAGTGTTTGTAAAACATGATAAGCTATGCTGGGGTTTCATGCACGCATAAATAAGCTGGACTCCAAAGGGGAACCCAGCTTATGAAAGGGCTGGCAAGAGTATCTGCCGTAAATTTTATTTGACCAACAAGACGGGCACTGGGGAATGTTGAACGATGTAGTGGCTCACGCTGCCTAAGAATTCCTTGAAACCACTCAATCCGCGGCTGCCCATGATGATAAGGTCACAATTCTGGGATTTTGCATGTTCCAATAAAGTCGTGATGGCTGAACCCTCTACGACAAATGTCTGGGATGCATTCGGGATTTCGGATAAAAGCGCTTCCGCTTTTTTAATCACTTCCTTGCCATATTTGAGCATGGATTCTTCGATTTCCTGAAAGGCATTGCCATATATATTTGGTTTGATCGGCAGCGTTACAGCGTGAAGTACCTGGATTTCTATAGCGGGATCCAGCTTCGCTAATTCAATCGCTTTTTCTAAAGATTTAAGAGCCAATTCAGATTCATCATAAGCAACTAATATTTTTGAACATAGCATTGATCGATCATTCCCTTCTTTTAAAAGAATATACCCATAGTATATCAATATAAATCTTTCATGCAGTTTTATATATTATAAATTTTGTGAATATTTATTGAAGTTTACGTTAACGTCAATGTTAAAATAAAGGTAAATAATCCCTTTGTAAAGTGTGGTTTTAACATGTACACCATTTCTGAGTTAGCAAAAGAATTCGGATTGACGACAAGGACCCTCCGATATTATGAGGAACTGGGTATGCTTAGGCCAAAGCGTACTGAATCGGGAAAAAGAGTTTATGGAAAGAAAGAATATGCACAGCTCAAAATCATAATGCGCGGTAAGAAATATGGTTTTTCGTTAGTGGAAATAAAGGATATAGTCCTTTTATTCGATAAGGATAGGACAGGCATTAAGCAATTGGAAAAAACGATTGAAACTGCAGGACAGAAATTAAACGAAATTAATGAACGCATTAAAGAGCTGGATGGGTTGAAGCAGGATTTTGAACAGGTAATCAAAGGCTTTACCGAAACCCTTCATGACTTGAAAGTGAACGATGAAACAGGCAAGCGGTGAAATTAATCTTGAAAATAGGTTTTGATGATAGTGAGAGATGAATATATATTCTAGAAAACAAATGGGGTGGGAATTTGGAAATTCAAGAAACCATTGCAGTTGTGACAGGCGGGGCTTCTGGTCTGGGAGCTGCGACAGTAAGAAACATCATTAAAAAAGGTGGAAAAGCGGTCATATTTGACCTCTCGGAAGAAAACGGCACTAAAATGGCTCAGGAATTGGGAGATTCAGTGCTGTTTATTAAAACGGATGTAACTAGTGAGGAAAGCGTATCGGTAGCATTGGATGAAGGAATGAAAAAATTCGGGAGCATCAATACGGTCATCAACTGTGCAGGCATTGCGATTGCAGAGAAGGTCATAGGCAGAAAAGGTATACATGAATTGAAAGCGTTCTCAAATGTCGTGCAGATCAATTTGATCGGTACGTTTAACGTAATCCGGCTTGCGGCGGAAAAAATGGTCGAAAATGAACCGAACCAAGAGGGGGAGCGTGGGGTCATTATCAATACAGCTTCGGTAGCTGCCTTTGAAGGACAAATCGGACAAGCCGCATATAGTGCCTCTAAGGGGGGGATTGTTGCTATGACTTTGCCGATCGCAAGGGAACTTGCCACTAAAGGGATACGTGTCGTATCGATTGCACCCGGTCTATTCCATACTCCGATGTTTGATTCATTGCCTGAAGAAGCTAGGACGTCATTAGGTAAAACCGTGCCATTCCCACCAAGGCTCGGGTATCCCGAAGAGTACGCTAAACTAACGGAAAGCATCATAACGAATCCAATGCTGAATGGGGAAACCATCAGACTTGATGGGGCCATTAGAATGTCACCCAGGTAAGTTGTTAATTCCTTCAGGGCAATCCATGTAAATCTGGAAAAAGAGCCTCGGACAAAGAAATGGAGAGGAGAGAAAACAGATGAAGCATCCATACCTAAGTGAAGATCATGAAATTTTCCGTAAGTCATTCCGAAAGTTTTTAGAGAAAGAAGCAGTTCCCAACTATGAACGATGGGAAGAAGAGAGGATAATTCCCCGGTCATTCTGGGTGAAAATGGGGGAACAGGGTTTTTTATGTCCGGACCTTGGTGAAGATTATGGGGGGTCCGGGGTAGATTGGGGCTTTGCTGTCATAATTAATGAAGAATTGGAAAGAGTCGGTTCTGGTTTCATTGGTTTTGGACTTCACAGTGACATCACCGTTCCGTATATTTCCGCATACGGAAATGAGTCGCAGAAACAGCGCTGGCTACCTAAATGCACGACAGGGGAAATCATTACAGCCATTGCCATGACAGAGCCTGGCACAGGTTCGGATTTGGCCAATATTAAAACGACTGCCATTTTGGATGGAGATCATTACATATTAAATGGCCAAAAGACATTCATCACAAATGGCATTCATTCGGATTTGGTCATCGTTGCCTGTAAAACGGATCCAAGCGCCGTTCCGAAACATAAAGGCGTTAGCTTAGTCGTGGTCGAAAGGGATACACCCGGATTTTCCAGGGGGCGAAAACTGAAGAAACTTGGCTTGCACTGTCAGGATACAGCAGAACTCATCTTCGAGGATTGCCGTATTCCTAAGGAAAACCTGCTTGGTGAAGAAGGCAAGGGGTTTACTTACTTAATGGAAAAACTGCAGCAGGAACGCCTTGTGGTAGCAATTTGTGCTCAAACCGCATCTGAGGATATGCTGGCCGATACGATTGAGTACGTGAAGGGCAGGGAAGCGTTCGGAAAATCCGTAAGTCAGTTTCAAAATACCCAATTCAAAATCGCGGAAATGGCAACGGAAATCAAAATGGGGCGTGCCTTCCTAGATCAATTGATCGCCAAACATATGGCTGGTGAACAGGTTGTAACGGAAGTTTCGATGGCAAAATGGCGTTTGACGGAGACTGCCAGAAAAATATCCATTGAATGCATGCAGCTCCATGGCGGCTATGGATTTATGGAGGAATACAAGATTGCCAGAAGGTATCGGGATGTTCCGGTAGCAAGCATCTATGCCGGGACAAATGAAATCATGAAGAAAATCATCGCTAAGAATCTGGGTCTATAATAAAAGGATGAGAAGGGGAGAGAGTATATGCGGGAAGTGGTTATCGTTGAAGGGATCCGCACGCCAGTAGGCAGAAGGAACGGTGTCTTGAAAGACGTTCGCCCAGATGATCTGGCAGGGGAAGTATTGAAGAAGCTGATTGAAAAGGCGGGCATCGATCCGGCTATTGTCGATGATGTCATTTTAGGTTGTGTTTCACAGTCGGGCGAACAGGCTGGTGATATAGCAAGGGTTGCTGCACTGATTGCCGGATTTCCGATTGAAGTGCCGGGAACGACGATTGACCGTCAATGCGGATCAAGTCAGCAGGCAGTCCATTTCGCTTCCCAGGCCATCTTGTCAGGTGATATGGATGTGGTAGTGGCCGGTGGTGTGGAAAACATGTCACGAGTTCCCATGGGGTCTAATTATCAAGGTGCTGTAACAAGCCAAAAGTATATGGACTCGTATGAGGTGATCAACCAAGGTTTGTCAGCTGAGAGAATCGCCGATAAGTGGGGAATAACACGGGAAGATTGTGATCAGTTTTCCGTTGAGAGCCATGCCAAGGCAATACGTGCTCAAAAAGAAGGGCATTTTATCCGTGAAATGATATCAGTAACGGGTACTGATAAAGAAGGAAATCAAATCGAAGTTACGGAAGATCAAGGCCCAAGGGATGGAACTACGCTTGAAGTACTTGCTGGATTGAAACCGGTTTTTCAAGAAGGCGGTTTAATCCATGCAGGGAACTCAAGTCAGATCAGTGACGGTGCTGCCGCTTTATTATTGATGGAACGCAGTAAAGCCGAAGAACTTGGAGTGAAACCGCGCTTTAAAGTGCATACACGGGTTGTTGTCGGGTCAGATCCCACCCTGATGCTTACGGGACCGATTCCCGCCACCCAAAAAGCTTTGGAAAAAGCAGGTCTTACAATTGATGATATCGATATCTTTGAAGTGAATGAGGCTTTCGCTCCTGTACCGATTGCCTGGCTAAAAGAAACGGGGGCAGACCCCCAAAAGCTGAATCCAAATGGCGGGGCGATTGCCTTGGGTCATCCTCTTGGCGGAAGCGGGGCCCGATTGATGGTGTCGATGATCCATGAGTTAGAAAGGACGGGCGGCCGTTATGGGCTGCAAACAATGTGTGAAGGCCACGGCATGGCAAATGCAACCATCATTGAAAGATTGGACTGAAGCCGGACTATCCATTTATGAACATTCATAATTCGCACGAAAGTAAAAGCTGAAAAAGGGATGAAGCCGACCATCTGCAGGCTTTGCCTGAACTCTTCCTGTTGATGGTGGTTACTTGAGGAGGAACATGATATGTCAGTAACGATTAAAAATATCTTTGATCAGACGGTTCAGAAATTCCCCATTAAAGAAGCTATATACGACGTGAGAAGAAATATCCGCTATACGTACATTCAATGGAATGAGCAGGTGAATAGGTTGGCGGCGGCCCTTCAAGCGGAAGGGGTGCGAAAAGGGGACAGGGTCTCTACGTACCTTTACAACAATGAAGAGCTTGCAACAGCATTCTTTGCCTGTGCAAAAATCGGTGCAATCTTTAACCCGATCAACTTCCGTTTAATGCCGGAAGAGTTGGCCTTCATCTTGAACGACGCTGCTCCAAAGGTCGTTTTATTCGAACACGAATTGGAATCGAACGTTGCCGCGGTTGAAAAACGATTTCCGACAACGGCTTTTTGGTATATTGATGATGATGTGCCTGGATATGCAAAAGGTTACCGCCAGAAAATGGCCAGTATCTCATCGAAGCCAGATGAAGTGGACGTTCACGAAGATGATATCTATGCCATCATGTATACGAGCGGGACAACCGGACGCCCCAAAGGGGTCATTCACCTTCATAAAGACATGGTCAAACATTCCGAGATTTTAAAAGAGGCCATGAAGTATGAACGCTCTGATATCGGTTTGATCACTGCACCGATGTTTCATTGTGCTGAATTGCACTGTTCCTTTTTACCTCGCATACAGGTCGGTGCCGCAAATGTCATATTACATCAGTTTAATCCCAAAAAGGTCATGGAACTGATTGAATCCGAAGGAGTCACCAAGTTTTTTGCTGCACCTACGATGTGGAACATGCTCATCCAGGAAAACTTGGATGAGTACAAATTCCAGAGTTTGAGGCTTGGGCTTTATGGAGCAGCCCCAATGGCTCCAACACTTGTACGTGCCTGTCAGGAGAAACTCGGCATCCAGTTCATCCAAGCTTATGGAATGACTGAAATGGGTCCCGCCATCACTCTCCTATTGGAGGAAGATCAAATTAGGAAAGCGGGTTCTGCCGGCAAGGCATGTTCCGATCATGAAATCATCATTGCCCGTCCGAATGACGAAGGGCCATCGGATCCCGAGGATAGGCTGGAACCTGGGGAAACAGGGGAAATCCTTGTGAAGGGTCCGTGTATCATGAAGGGTTACTTTCAAAAAGATAGAGAGACCGAAAAGGCGCTTTACAAAGGCTGGTACCATTCCGGTGACATCGGTTTCCTGGATGAAGATGGATATCTGTGGGTCAAGGACCGGGTGGACGACATGATTATTTCTGGAGGGGAAAATATTTATCCACGTGAAGTGGAAGATACACTATATGAGCACCAAGGAGTTCTCGACTGTGCAGTACTGGGTCAGCCGGATGATCAATGGGGGGAAATGGTGACGGCCTTCATCGTAGCCAAAGACCCTTCGCTAGCGGAAACAGATTTAGAAACCTGGTGTAAAAACAGTGTTACACTTGCGAACTATAAACGTCCAAGAAGATATATCTTCTGTAATGAGCTGCCTCGAAACGCAAGCGGGAAGATACAAAAATTCTTGCTTCGTAAACAGTTGGAAGAAAATGTTGATGGTAAAAGTTTGGGGAACCTTCTTTAATGCCGGGGTCAGTAGCCGATAAAACCACTGACAAGTTAGGGTGGAAAAGTCATATAGTATTGCTTCGCATGCGATAATACTTGGAAGGAAGAAATTTAATAAAGACCGTAAAAGATATAGATGAACTATTATATAAATAATAATCCTGTGGAACAAATCAAGAAGAGAGAATAGTTATCCACAACAAAAATGCAGCGTGATTAGCATAACATCCTCTTTATCCACATAATCCACAGGGTTATCCAGAAATAACATTATTTTCATGTTAATAAGGTGAGTTATTGTACTTATAGTTTGTCAGTATTTTCAGAATATATCCACAATATACACAGGGTTGTGGATAAGCTTTGTAAATAAAGAAAACACAAGGGGCTGATTTACTCCCCCTTGTTTGGTTTATCCTGCTTATTAACGGCGATTATGAGCACGGCGGTCAGCCGCATTGGCCCGGGCTTGTGCCTCGATGTCTTCCTGGTCAGCCAGTTCGGAAGAATATTCAACGTCAAGTCCGTCACTTTTCAGGTTTTTAGGAACCTGAGGAAGTTTTTGTTTGTTCTTATCTCGATTATGGTGTATGTTATTTTGTCCCATGTTAGCGCCCCCTAGAATAAAAAATAAGCTGGAGATGAATTCACTAATCATCTCCAGCTTATTTTGTGTTGAGTGGCTGTTCAAAATGTACGGGAAAAAACTCCAAACTAACGACGGGATTTCTTCTCGGTATATCCACCAGCTCGATCTGCCTTTTTAAATTCGCGAGCATAAAGAATCGCTTGGGTACTAGTTAAGTTACTTTTCTCTTTATCGTGTTTTTTGAGCAATTAGATCATCTCCATTTCACTTAATATCCCTATTTTTTCCTAAAATGACCCTTTCATACGTGAGAATCTTCTTTTAAGATATTTTGTAAAGCTTCTTTAAGGGTTGGAAAGGAGAAGGTGAATCCTACCTCTTTAAGTTTAGTGGGAAGGACATTTTGTCCTTCAAGCACAAGTATGCTCATTTCCCCTAGCAGTTTCTTGAGGAAGAAGGGAGGTACGGGTAACCAATGGGGCCGGTGCAGGACAGCTCCTATCGTTTTCCCGAATGTATCCATTTGAACGGGGTTCGGTGCCGTAAAATTGACTGGACCTTCTATCCGTTGATCGTTCATGCAAAAGATGATTGCACGGACCACGTCATGGATATGAATCCAGGAAAGCCACTGATTCCCTTTGCCCATCTTTCCACCGCCGAGAAGTTTATAAGGGAGAACCATCATTGGCAGTGCGCCGTCTTTTTCTCCCAGAATCACCCCGAATCTTGTTAGGACCAACCTTTTACTGTAAGGGCGTGATTTAGCCGCTTCCTTTTCCCATAGTTGAACAGTACGGGCCAAGAAATCATCACCAATGGATTCAGAGGTTTCGGTAAAGGTCTCATCTTCCGAAGTACCATAATATCCGATTGCACTTGCATTAATAATGACGGACACTTTATCGGGCAGTATGGAAATGATCCGGTTCATCTCTTTGGAGGCTTCGACCCTGCTCTCGACAATCCGGCGTTTTCGTTCAGGTGTCCAACGCCCGCTGTTCAGGGATTCACCAGCAAGGTTTATGAAAGCATCAAGCCCCGCCAAGTGCTTTTCCGGCTTTGCGTCCTTGGTCAACCAGCCGATATATGTCAAATTAGTCTGTTTTTTAAATTTTTCGGGATGACGTGTCAAAATATATATATCATGATTTTCCTTTGATAATTCATCAATAAGGGCTGTGCCGACAAAACCGCTTCCACCAGCAATGGCAATTTTCATGAAAACCACTTCCTTTCCCTTTCTTTCCTTCACTTTAACATGCCCATGTTCTTTTTTCATTTTTAGACATGCTATATATAGAAATGGTAAACGTAAAGGGGTAAAGTAGGGGTGGGGGTGGATTTATGCCAAACATAACAAAAATAACAACCCAAAAGAAACGTAAAGATCGTTATAATATTTTCGTTGACGAAAAATATGCCTTCAGTGTAGATGAAGAAGTGCTATTGAAATTTCATTTGAAAAAGGGCATGGAACTTGATGACCTGATTTTGGCTGAAATACAATTCCATGATGAAATCCAAAAAGCATTTACCGATGCACTTAATTATTTATCATATCGAATGCGCTCGGAATCGGAAATTCGTCTTTATTTAAAAAAGAAGGAGACGGAAGAGCCGATCATTAAAGAAGCGATACATAAACTATACAGCTTTAACTATTTAGACGACCTTGAATTTGCCAAGGCTTACGTACGGACCCATGTGAATGGAGGCAATAAAGGGCCCACTACCCTTAAGCTCGAGCTTAAGGAAAAAGGGGTGCAAGACAAGTTGGTTGTCGAGGCATTGAAGGAATACCCCTATGATATTCAGATTGAACATTCAAGGAAACTTGCTGGAAAAGCGGTCAAAAAGGAAAAAAACATTTCCGAACGAGCTTTAAGGCTGAAAGTTGAACAAACCTTGTTACGGAAAGGTTTCCCTAGAGATGTCATCCATGAAGCACTTGAAGATGTGACGGTTGAAAAGGATGAAGATGAACAATGGGATTCTCTTTGCCACCATGCCGAAAAAATGCAACGCCGATATAAAAACCATGAAGGCTTCGAATATGAACAAAAAATGAAGCAGGCATTATACCGAAAAGGTTTTCCAATAGAATTGATTGAGCGTTATCTTTCCAATCCTGATGGGGATTAAGTGCATCGATAGCCAAATCACTAAATTTTGTTTAATATAGAAGTAAATTAATATTTCATTTAAGGAGTCATATATATGAGCGACGTAAGATACAGCAAGTTGTCCGCCTATGAACTACAACAGGAAATTGCAGCGTTGACTGAAAAAGCGAGAAAAGCAGAGCAATTGGGAATGGTTAATGAATACTCCGTATTGGAACGAAAAGTGACGATGGCCAAGGCCTATTTGTTAAATCCGGATGATTTCAAAAAAGGTGAAATATATCAAATTGACGGAGATCCCGGAGTCTATTTCAAAATTGATTATATGAACGGCGTATTTGCCTGGGGTTACCGCTTAGGCGGTAGCGGTAAGGAAGAAGCACTTCCGATTTCAATGCTGAAATAAAAAGGAACCGGGGAAGAAACCCGATTCCTTCTGGTGTACCTGTTAATTCGATCGCTCGTTTGATGCTTTCATTCTTTCTTGAGGGTGTGTATTAATACTGCCATCTGCACGCTTTGAAGCATATCTTGCCTTTGCACGAGGCTCGCCATGGAATTTATTATTGTTTTGGTTGGGGAATCCTTTTTGTTTATTTCGCAAATTTTTCTCCTCCAAGCATCAGATTAAAGAAAGAAGCGTTTCCGCTTACAACTAGTATGGGTATGGGACAGTATAGTTCATTCTGTAAAAATATTGGCAATGAGGTGGTTCTAATGAATGATTACCATGAAAGATTAACCAAGATACTGCTTGAGAAAAATGAACACATCACGTATGAGCAAGCTTTGACTTGGGTGGAATTATTATGGGAAGATTTCGAAGCGACCTATGCAAAGGCTGGGCATGAATATGCCGGAGAAGAAATGACATCGCGTGTTGTAAGGACCTGGATTGATAACTACGGTGAGCAATTCCACGAATTCATTGCAAAGAACCCTAAATATCGACAGTTATTAAATCAGCAGAATCGACTGCATTAAAAAAGCTGATTCCAGAGAGGGTTCCCTGGAATCAGCTCTTTTTCAATATACAGCGATTACAAAATAATATTCAATTTCTTCTGCAGTTTCGCTTCGCTAAAGATCCAGCCGGTATAAGAATTCAAGATATTCAATTCGCTGTCTAAATGGACCACTGCCACAAACGGGTAATATCCATTGCTTCGGTATCTTAAATCGATAAAACGGACTTCATAATATTCTTTTATCTGTTCAATTTCAAAGCGGTAAACCGGGGAAAAGGACAGAAAGGCTGCCAAGTTGATATCCTTCTTGGCGGCTTCGAGAATTTCACTTTCAGGTAATGGCACTCGATCGAACGTATCAAGTATCGTCACATATCCATTATCGGCTCGTGCCACATAATAATTCTTTTCGGTAATAACCGCAATTTTCCAGCGGTGAAAACGCATGGTCGGTGATAAAAGAATTTTCCTTGCTCCAGGAATTTGCCGTCGGACCACTTTTTTTATAAAAGCTTGTTCCCTGAATCTGGAAATGTAGTAAATGACGAGTATTCCGTAAATGGAAAGAAATAAATAGCCTGGAGGAAATCCAAAGCCCCATAATATCAGGCCGGCAACATGTATTCCAAAAATGAACGGATCAAATGTATTGATGACCCCTAAAGCTACCCATTTTGATGAAATTGGCCTAAGAGCCTGGGTCCCATAAGCATTGAATATATCCACGAATACATGAAGGAATACGGCTAAAAAGGTCCAAAGCCAAAGATGAAGGTAATTTGCTTCAGGTATGATGGCGAAAAGTGCTCCGCTGATAATCAAGGGCCAAAGTAAAACAGCGGGAATGGAATGCGTGATTCCACGGTGATTTCGAATATATACAGCGTTATTCCTTAATTTTAAAACGGTGTCAATGTCTGGAGCTTGTGATCCCAATATTGTACCTGCTATGACTGCACTTGCAGTGACTGGGCTCTGCGCAATGACAGGATCTAATGTGGCAAGACCTCCAAGAGCAATTCCCATGACAAAGTGAGTACCTGTATCCAAAAAACTAACCTCCCTGCCACAATTTGAAAAAAATGGTCTTCTCTCATCATACCGTATTTATATATTAACCATCAAATGAATAAAATTTTTACTTTTTTCCATGCCTGTTACAAATAAATGGATATGAACATGATATTAAAAAAAGAATGACCTACTATAGGTATTCCCCTTTTTGATAAGAGTTTAACATCTTTGGAGGAACTGATGTGAAAGAAATAACGATCCCGACAATAGAAAAAATAAAAATCGAAGAATTTCAAAAAGATTTGGTTTCCTGGTTTCTCGAAGAACAAAGAGAATTGCCATGGAGGGAAAATAAGGATCCATACCGTGTTTGGGTTTCTGAAATAATGCTGCAGCAAACGAGAGTGGACACGGTGATTCCTTATTTCAACCGATTTGTGGAATGGTTCCCAACACTCGAGGATTTTGCCAATGCCGATGAAGAGAAAATCCTAAAAGCATGGGAAGGTCTGGGATATTACTCACGTGTAAGGAATCTGCATAGTGCCGTTCAGGAAGTGAAGGCATCATATAATGGAATCGTACCGGATGATCCCGAGGAAATTTCAAAATTGAAAGGTGTCGGCCCTTATACAGCTGGTGCGATTCTTAGTATCGCATACGGCAAGCCTGAGCCAGCTGTTGATGGAAACGTCATGCGTGTTTTATCAAGGATATTGATGATATATGAAGACATAGCAAAGCCAAAGACTAGAAAAACATTCGAAGCTGCCGTCAGAAAGCTGATCGATCATGAACATACCTCTGCCTTCAATCAAGCCTTGATGGAACTTGGAGCATTAATCTGCACACCAGGTAAGCCTGCCTGCCTATTATGTCCCGTTCAAAGTCATTGTCTAGCATTTGAATCCGGGGTTCAGTCGGAATTGCCGGTGAAAATCCAAAAGAAAAAAACACGGGATGTACCAATTGTAGCGGCCGTTTTAACGAATGAAAAAGGTGAATTTTTAATTCACAAGCGAGCATCAGAAGGATTGCTTGCAAATCTTTGGGAATATCCGAACTTCGAAAACCATTCATCCCTTTTGCATAAGCGGGAATTCTTCGAGAGTCGGTTTCAGGAAATGTATGGCGTCAAACCTGAAATCACTGAATCGCTTGTGAGAATTGAACATGTTTTCTCACATCTCGTTTGGAAAGTGGACACATATATCGGAGTGGTCAAAGATGCCATCAGTGAAGAGACACTTAGAGAACAGCAACTTAAGTGGGTGAATGAAGCAGAGATGGAGGAGTTGGCATTTCCGGTTTCCCACCAAAAAATGATGAAGGCGTATAAAGAAAAAGAACGTATTGAATAAAGGCTCTCATTTGGTTATGTGGTAATATAAGGGTATTGGGGGCATGGAAATGAGGATAGTTATTCAAGCATTCATGGGTTCAATCATCATTCATGCTTTATATTTTGGGAGTACGATAATGGTGGGGTCCATAAAAACGAGCCGATATAAACCGGACATTGAAAATGCATGGGAACAAGCAGGGGCGCTCCAGAATGAAACAGTATTCGGTAAGGTAATTTCACCTTCTTTATATTCGTTAACATTCTTGGGGACAGCCCTGATTTGCGCAATGGCTATAACGTCTTATAATAAAATTGTGATTAAAAAAAGGCGCTAGTGATATTGGGAGCATGAAAGAGGATATCCGCTAAGATATCCTCTTCCATTTGTTGATTTTCAAAGCCATATCCGTTTAGAATCAATCGTAAAGGGTTTTCGTTCCATGAGTATAATCGGCTTCCTGCCTGTTAAGTCCGCCTCTATTTTCAATTTCTTTGACGATTTCGCTATGGATACTCTGTCCTTCTTGGTTTAAATAAGGTACCATTTGTTGAAGGGAGTGATGAAAATAGGCAAGTTCACTATTTTCCCAATCCGATTTTTTCATCATCGACAACTCTGTCATATCACGTCCAACATACATAACAGTAACACTCCTTAAAAAATGATTTTTAATACTCGGTGTTTACTCAGAAAGGATGAATAAACGAATGGAACAAAAAGTGGCACTCGTTACAGGTAGCAGTAAAGGTTTAGGCAGAAGCACGGCAATAAGGCTTGCAGAGGAAGGTTACGACCTCGTTATTAATTATGCCCGGAGCAAGTCAAAAGCATTAGAAGTGGCAGCCGAAATTGAAGCGTTGGGGCGTAAAGCTCTTGTAGTTAAGGCAAATGTCGGTGACGTTGCGAAAGTGAAAAGCATGTTCGAGGAAATTGATGCTTATTATGGACGTTTGGATATTTTCATCAATAATGCGGCTTCAGGAGTGCAGCGTCCGTTGATGGAGCTGGAGGAATCCCATTGGAACTGGACCATGGATATCAATACAAAAGCCCTCCTTTTCTGTGCACAGGAAGCGGCGAAATTAATGGAGAGGAACGGCGGGGGGAAAATCGTCAGCATCAGTTCACTAGGGTCCATTCGCTATTTGAAAAATTATACAGCTGTTGGAGTTTCCAAAGCTGCGCTTGAAGCCCTAACAAGATATTTAGCGGTCGAATTAGCTGCAAAAAATATTTGTGTCAATGCCGTTTCAGGCGGTGTGATCGATACAGATGCCCTGAAGTCTTTCCCGAATCGGGATGAAATGCTTGCCGAGGCGGCAGAACAGACTCCGGCTGGAAGGATGGTCGAGGTGGAAGATATGGTGAATACCATCCTGTTTTTAATTTCCGATGGAGCCAGTATGATTCGTGGGCAAACCGTAATAGTTGATGGAGGCATTTCATTGCTTGTTTAATATAACTGGAAAAATTTAAATGTTTTTAGTTGGATAACACTCCTGGATAATGGTTATCTTATTATCGTGGAGGTGATATCAATGGCTAAAAACATGAATAAATCACAAGCAGGTACTAATGCTCAACAAGTGAGACAACAAAACGCGCAATCTCAACAAGGTCAAGGCCAATTCGGTACAGAATTTGCTTCTGAAACTAACGTTCAAGAAGTGAGACAACAAAACGCGCAATCTCAGCAAAAAAAAGGTCAAGGTCAAGCACAAGGCCAATACGGTACAGAGTTTGCTTCTGAAACTAACGTTCAAGAAGTGAAACAACAAAACCAAAAATCTCAAAGCAATAAAAGCCAAGGCTAATCGCCGATGAAAAGCATCCTTCTTTATGAAGGGTGCTTTTTTTTGCCTTTCATTGGATTCGACAAATGTTTCGTCGTGTTTACATTTTATGTCAAAGGAAAAAACGGATAAAAATAGAATATACATACTATAGAAAAAATACAGATTAGGAAGGTGCATTCATGGAGGAATTTAACCGGCTTATAAACAACCAGTTGAAAACGATGGATAAGCTTTTACTTTTACAATCCGAAATCGAAAGATGCCAAGATATAGAGAAGCAACTCCTTGCCCTGGAAGAGGAGAGTGAAGCAGTCACCATTCAGGAAGATATTCAACTCAAAAAGCAGGAATTGAAAAGTATCCATGATATGTTCGAGAAGCAAACGGAAGAAGTCATCCGTTATTTTCAGCAAGGACAGGCTGCCATACGATAAATAACCGGCTAATTTCTTAGTTAAAATGGGTGGATGGTCAGACTTTTTCGACTTATTTACACATTTTCACTTGGAGATTAGCCACTTTTGTTTTAAATTTATGAATAAATCGCTATAATATAGGAATATAGGGTAAATGGAAAAAAGTATATATTTTTAAATACACACAAAAACTGCAAACGGAATAGGGCACAGTACGCTGTCAGGGTGTCTATAGAAAGTAGGGAGAGATAAATGGGGATTGTTCCTGCCGAAGGAGGAAAAATCCAAATCCATAGCTATAAACATAATGGACATATCCATCGTATCTGGGAAGAGACGACCGTTTTAAAAGGGACCCAAAATCTGGTGATAGCAGCGAATGACCGTACTATGGTAACTGAATCAGATGGAAGGACCTGGATTACGAGAGAGCCGGCGATTTGCTATTTTCATTCAAAGTATTGGTTTAATGTTATTGGTATGTTGAGAGAGGACGGGGTTTATTATTATTGCAATATCAGTTCGCCGTTCACATACGAATCGGGAGCATTGAAATACATTGACTATGACCTGGACATTAAAGTATTCCCAGATATGACGTTTAATTTGCTGGATGAGGATGAATATGAAAGGCATCGGAAAGAAATGAATTACCCGGATGCCATCGATTCAATATTGAAACAGAACGTAGACTATTTGATTTATATGATACGCCAGCGAAAAGGACCATTCTCCGCAGAGTTTATTGATAGTTGGTATGAACGCTTTTTAACCTATCGATGATAGAAAAGGCCTGCTGCATAATTGGCAGGCTTTTTCATTATGTATCATGCCTACTATCTGATTCAATCTTTCAAGAATGCAGGAACCATTAAACCTCCTATAAATGGTTATGAAAGTTAGTGAATGAAAATCCTTTTGATAGTTAATCATCGAAAAGGAAAATATAATTGCATATAAGATATAAGATTCCAAATTGACTTTTGGATTTAATGATTCAGAAAAGGAGGAAATCCGTGGGGAGCATTAAGAGATATTTGCAATTCGTCAAACCATATAAATGGCAGATAATCGGGACGGTACTGATTGGATTGCTAAAGTTCGCGATTCCGCTTTTGCTTCCATTACTCAGTAAGTATATAGTGGATGACATCATCGGAAATGGTGACCTGTCCAAAGCCGTGAAGTCCGAACGCCTTTTATGGGCAATGGCCATCATGATATTCATTTTCGTTGCAGTCAGACCGCCGATTGAGTATTACCGTCAATATTTCGCTCAATGGACCGGAACGAAAATCTTATATGATATTCGTAATGATTTATTTACTCATATACAGAAACTGAGTTTTAAATATTATTCTAATACAAGGGTGGGCGAGGTCATTTCAAGGATGATCACGGATGTGGAACAAACGAAGAACTTTGTGATCACGGGTCTGATGAACCTTTGGCTCGATATCGCAACGATCATCATAGTGATAGTCATCATGTTTACGATGGACGTGAAGTTAACCATTGTATCCATCATCATGCTTCCATTTTACGCATTTTCGATTAAGCATTTCTTCGGCAAGCTGAGAACCTATACAAGGATTCGGTCCCAAGCGTTAGCGGATGTACAGAGTCACCTTCATGAACGGGTTTCAGGGATGTCAGTCATCAAAAGCTTTGCGATAGAGGACAGGGAACAGGAATTGTTTGCGAAGCAGAACAAGAATTTCCTCGATAAGGCCCTAAAGCATACGAGCTGGAATGCTAAGTCATTTGCTGTCGTGAATACGATCACGGATATTGCTCCCCTGCTCGTGATAGGCTTTGCCGGTTATCAGGTCATTCATGAACAATTGTCATTGGGTACCATGGTTGCTTTCGTCGGTTTCATAGACCGGCTATATAATCCCCTAAGACGTTTAGTTAACTCTTCGACGACAATGACCCAGACATTGGCGTCCATGGACAGGGTTTTTGAGTTTGTGGATGAGAAGTATGATATCGATGACGAACCAGGAGCGAAAGAGCTGAAGCATGTGGATGGCCGAATAACCTTTCAGGATGTATCGTTTGCTTATGACGAGAAAGAGGCACCCGTTTTGAAACATATAAATTTGGATGTTAAACCAGGGGAAACCATTGCACTTGTCGGGATGAGCGGCGGAGGGAAATCCTCCATCGTCAGTTTAATTTCCCGTTTCTATGATGTAACGGAGGGAAGGGTATTATTGGATGGGACGGATATCCGTAAATATCAAGTCCGCAGCCTAAGAGATAAAATAGGAATGGTTCTACAGGATAATATCTTATTTAGTGAATCGGTTAAGGCCAACATCCTTATGGGACGGCCCGATGCAAGTGATGAAGAAGTATTTGAAGCGGCAAAGGCGGCGAATGCCCATGACTTCATCATGGGTTTAAAAGAAGGATATGAAACGAAAGTCGGGGAGCGGGGAGTTAAATTATCCGGAGGCCAAAAGCAACGGGTGGCCATTGCGAGGGTATTTTTGAAAAACCCGCCAATCCTTGTTCTCGACGAAGCCACATCCGCATTGGATTTGGAAAGTGAACACTATATCCAGGAGGCGCTGGATATTTTGGCGAAAAACCGGACCACCATCATCGTGGCACATCGGTTATCAACCATCACCCATGCCGATCGGATCGTTCATATCGATAATGGGGAAATTACGGAAATGGGAACACACGAAGAACTTATGAAAAGGCAAGGGCATTACTACAACCTATTTCAAGTACAACAATTGGATTCTTAAGGGAAAAGGAAAATAATATACAAAAGAAAGACCATTCCGCTAACAGGAATGGTCTTTCTTATTCTTATACGTACCGGTGCATACACTTTATGAGATCCTTTTTTCATGAAGCGTTTTTTTCCTGTCAGGAAGGAATTGAGGAAGATGCTTTATTCCCACAGGCAAGGCGATGCCGACAATGATCAAGCACATCCCGAACCATTGCAGTGACGTAACCTGTTCATTCAAGAAGATGACGGAAACGACCATCGCTGAAGGCAGTTCCGCTGCGCAAAGAATCGTTCCAAGCCCGACACCCACTTTTGGCAAACTGACAGCAAAGAAAAAGAAAGGAACTAGAACACCCAAAGTGCCGAGCAGCAGACCGTAGTACCATAGGTTCGTTTGGACAAGATTCGTCACAAGTGTGACGGGATTAGTAGTGAATACAGCAGTCAGCATGCCACCCGTTGCAATGAAAAACAACCGTTTCATTGAAGCTTCCCCAACTGCGAATTGAGAGTTGCAATACATATACAGCGCAAAAAGCAAAGCAGACAATAGTCCGAACAATACGCCTTTTAGGCTTAGACCAGATAGAGGCTGACCAAAGATCGCCCCTGCCAATAATGTACCGATGAAGAGGACGAAAATGGCAATGAGTTTATTTTTATCCGGGCGTCTTTTATTTAAGAAACTTTCAATAAGGACGCCTATCCAGGTAAATTGAAATAAAAAGACAACGGCAATTGACGCGGGAAGCTCGGATACGGAAACGGCATATGCCTTTCCGACGAAAGTGGACATCATGCCCGTGATTAAAAGTAATCCGGCACTCTTCCATGAAACTTTATATTTAAACGAAAAAAGAAATATTACGGAGACAATCAGCCAACCTACGAGGTATTGACTGCCGACCAGTTCTCCAGAAGAATGGCCATCCATGAATCCAAACTTGATCATCGTTGATAATGTCCCATATGAGATCGAACCGATTAAGACCATTATGGAATACTTCAAAAGTTGCATGTTTTTCACCCCTGTAAAAATAAAAATCGCCACCTGCCAAAAAGGCAAGTGACGAACGAAAAAAGGAAATCCTTTTAAAATTCCGTCTCTCAACAAAAGCTGAGTTTAAAAAATTGTTTGTGTTGCATTAACTTAGCTTAAAGTCTTTGTGAATATTTGTCAACCAGAAAAATAAGTTAAGCCTGCAGTCGATCTTTAAGCTAAAGGTGGCGGCAGAGGTCGAAAATGTTTCTTTCATGCATAGTAATTGAAAACCCCCAAAGAGGCGAATAGCCGAATGGGGGGATGTGTTTCAGTCACGATTTTCCTGGAAGTCTTCCAATGTACCACGATATTCCGCGTCTTTCATTTTGCGAAGATTAGGCTTTTTTTCTGCAGTTGGCTCATCATTTGGCTTTAGATTGTGAAGCTTGGAAAGAGCCAAACGATAATCCTGATCGTTCATTTTCAATTCATCATTGTCTGTTGGGGAGATGATTTCGGTAACGGAATCATCTGCCGAAGAGAAAGAGGACTCTTCCAATGAGTTCTCTTCCTCGACACCCGGCGGCTTATCTTCAGGTGAT
Source organism: Bacillus sp. B4EP4a (assembly GCF_006680105.1). Taxonomy (NCBI): domain Bacteria; kingdom Bacillati; phylum Bacillota; class Bacilli; order Caryophanales; family Bacillaceae; genus Bacillus; species Bacillus sp. B4EP4a. The sequence goes on along the minus strand of NZ_VHIK01000044.1, from coordinate 23,458 downwards.
AAGGCTTTGATATTGAAGGTGATCAAGCCCGTAACCGCTATTATGGCAACGATGATAATTAGAATTATGCCCATTGAATCAAGCCTCCTAGAGCTCGTTTATGAATGAACGAGTGACATCGGCTACCCGTTTTCCTAATGCTTCTCCAAGCTGCAAGTCATTTTTGGTGATGTTGTCATCCACACCGGGTGGACAGCTTATCCCTACTCCATAGTAGGAACCATATAAGGCGTTTTCCGGGACAGTGCCGGGTAAGCCCACAATGATCATTCCTTGGTGAAGCATTGGGGTGATTAAGTTCAGCATGGTAGCCTCGAGTCCGCCATGTACGGTGGCGGTCGTACAGAATACAGCACCCACTTTATTGATCAGCGCACCTTCCGCCCATAGATACCCAAGTTTATCAATCCATGTTTTCAAACTCGAACTGATGGTGCCGAAATGACCGGGACAGCCCCAAATGATTGCATCCATTTCCTGAAGCTTATAAACATCCGCCTCGTTTACATGGTCAATGAGAACCTCAGCCCCAGGAACCGCAGCGGCTCCTTGAGCTATTGATTCGGCAAGTGCTTTCGTATGGTTACCTTCACTGTCGTAAACAACATAGATCTTCATTTTTATTCCCCCATTTAGTTAAACCGATTTTTTTACTGGTGAAGGAAGCAAAGGTACATCCAAATGTTCCTGTTTAGCTTTTTTCATTGCTTTGTCTTTCCGAACGTCACGCAAAAACAGTGAGAGAACGATACCGACAATTGCGAAGCCTGTTGCCCAAAAGAATGCATCATTGATTCCCATCACATTTGCTTGACCCTGGATTTGTGAAGAAATCAGCGACATGGCAGTTTCCTGTGCCTGTTCACTAGTTTGATTCATCGAACTCATGATGGATTGGACGATTGTTTGGAAATTCTGAACAAAACCGGGATCACTCGTACTCATTTCCGTTCCTAAAGCAGTTCCATGGAAAGAAGCACGGGTAGTATAAATGGTCGTCACGAAGCTCGTACCAATGGCTCCGGTAACCTGTTTCAGCGTATTGCTCATTGCCGTACCATGTGTATTCAAATGCTTAGGAAGCTGGTTCATCCCTGCTGTCATGATCGGCATCATCAGTAAAGACATTCCAAGTGCGCGGATGGCATAGATGATTACCAAAGTCGAATAGGTTGTTTCCGTAGTCAAATTAGCAAATTCGAAGGTTGTGACAGCAGTGATCGCTAAACCAAAAAGTGCTAATGGACGAGGACCGATTTTGTCAAATAATGCTCCTGAAATGGGTGACATCACCATCATCACAAGGGCTCCGGGTAACATCAATAGACCGGATTGAACTGGTGTGAAGCCTCTTAAAGTCTGCAAATATATTGGCAATAAGAATATCCCAGTAAACATGGCCACTGTGACGATGGCGGAAATGATATTCGATAATACGAACATGTCATACTTGAATACACGGAAGTCGAGCATAGGTGTTTCCGATTTTAGCTGTTGAACCACAAATAGGGTCAATAGGATCAGCCCGATGATGATCGTTCCCAGAACGATTGAATCCGTCCAGCCTTTGGAACCTGCTTCACTGACACCATATAGTAATGATGCAACACCTAGCAAGGATAAAGAGGCGCCCAATAAATCCAATTTGATTTTCTTTGGTTCTGCTACATTATGCATGCTTAAAAGGGCAAGTATTATGACTATCATGCCTAATGGCACCATTGCGTAGAACATGACCCGCCAGCTATATTCCTGAATGACCCAACCTGATAAAGTCGGACCGATGGCAGGGGCAAACATAATGGCCAGTCCGAATATCCCCATTCCTTTCCCGCGCATTTCCGGAGGGAAGATGAAAAGGATGATCGTCATGACCAATGGCTGAAGGATCCCGCCGCCAGCCGCCTGGATCAGCCGGCCTGTAAGGATGACGGGGAAATTAGGTGCAATGCCGCAGATGAATGTCCCGACAGTGAATAGAAACATGGCAGCAAGGAATAAAATCCGCGTGCCAAACCGTTCTATTAAAAAAGCGGACAGTGGGATCAAGGCTCCATTCACGAGCATGAATCCAGTTGATAACCATTGAATCGTAGTCGCAGCAACATTGAATTCTGCCATCATCCTCGGCATGGCGACACTAAGCAGAGTTTGATTCAAAATGACCATGAACAAACCTAGCATTAAGATAATTAACATGGGGGCAAACTGTTTCATTCCCTTGTTTTCATTTACTGAGATGGTTTGAGAAGCCATTTATTGAAAAGCCTCCTTTCTGTATAACTGTGTAGCCGGTTTATTTAGTTGAAATTTTCACTTCTGCGTTCATTCCAGGTAGAACTTTATCGGATGGTGCTTTGATGGAAATTTTAACTGGTACTTTTTGAGTGACTTTCGTATAGTTTCCGCTGCTGTTTTGATTGCCCATCACTGAAAAGACAGACGTTGTGGCATAACCGATCTGTTCCAAAGTACCTTCGAAAACAGTATCGGGATCTCCATCGATGATAATATCGACGCTGTCACCCTTTTCGATATCCTTCAATTTATTTTCCTCAATATTAGCCGTTATGGACAGATCATCCATATTGATGGTCTGAGCTAGCGTTTGACCCGCTTGAACAAGCTGCTCATCATGTACTTGTGTTTTAACGATTGTACCTTGTTCTGCGGTTTTTACTGCTTCTTTTCCATCTAAGGTGGTTACATTGGCAACTTGGTCATTCTTACTTACACTGTCTCCTTCGTGTAAGTCCCAATCTGCTAATTTACCGGCAGCGGGGGCAACGATGGTATATAGCTCTCCCGACACTTTCGCTTCATCCGTTTTAATGAAATTCGTGCTTTCATAATAGTAATAAGCCCCACCGGCTAATACCGCTACTATAATAACCAAACCAATGACATTGATTAAAACTAAACGTCCTCTATTCACTTGTTTCGCCTCCAAAAATATTGATGATGTATTTTAACGTTCATTACCAGACTGGATACCGCCTCCTATTCTAAAGTTTATTTATTAATTTTAATAAATATTAATTTTTATAAGTATTAATATTATAAGTAAAGAGTTTACCAGTTTAATTATTTTTTGTCATGTAATTTATTCGGAAAAATAGTGGGAAATAAATACAGAGGAACGGTAAAAATTTGAATTTTTTTTAGTTTTAAGGATATATGGAAAGTAAATTTGACAATGGAATGGCATTTAATTAAATTTAAGAGGTAGGATTGTCCTATATAAGGAGTGAGAAGGCTGGAATTTAAATGGGAAGTAACTAATAGTATAGAAATGCAGATTTTTCGGATTAGGAAGAAGCTTAGGGCCATCGTAGCAAAAAATCTTCAGCCTTATGGATTAACGTCGCCTCAGTTTTTCATATTATTGATATTGAAAAAAGAGGGGTCGATCAAATCGACCAAGCTGGCTGATTTCTTAACAGTAAAGCCAAGTGCGATTACCGTTTTTGTAGATAAGCTGGTCGAAATGGATTATGTGAAACGGCAGCCATCAGAAAAGGATCGCAGGGTCATCAATCTTGAATTGAAAGAGGCAGGGGAAGCGATTTTGGGGAGAGTCCTTGCGGATCATAACCAATTGATGGGCAAGAACTTCAACTCATTCTCGGAAGATGAGCTGCAGGATCTTTTGCAGAAATTGGATACGATTGAAAAGGCTGCTGATAAGAACCTTTTGGATGATTGAATGAGGAGCCTGCTCGAAATAGAGACGAAAAAAGACGGTTCCCGGGAACCGTCTTTTTTAATCTTCTTCATACTGGACAGATAATTCGTTATCTTCCTTATGGAAGGACTGGAAGCTGACGATCAGCTTTTCAAGATGCTCCAATTGTTCGTCATATTCTATGACTGCAGAAATCAATGGTACAAGGCGGGCAGAGAGATGGCCCAGATTATCATGCATTTCGTCCACTTGATTTTGCTGTTCGAAAAAGTGGGCGAGCAGCTCTTTACGACTTAGACAATCCTGGTCCCAATCTTCAATCTCGTCGATGGACTTGATTTTTTCGATATGCAGTAATATCAATTGTTCATGCTTGCGGATCAAGGAATCAAGCTGCTGTAAGATGCTCCGTTGGAAATCTTCAGGCATTTGATATACTTCATTCTCGAATTTATGGACTCTCTTCAAGGTTTCAAACGCTTTTTTTGTCGTTATGATCATCTGCCGATAAACGACAAGCTTTCTTGCTTTAGCTACACTGTTCTTCTTGAAATATTCCCGTTCCTCTTTGTACATGGAATAGATATGTTCCAGATCGAGTAACTCCGCCTTCAATCGGCTGATGTCTTTTTTCAATAAAGTGTGTTCTGTAGCATGCCTTGTGCTGATTCTGATCCATTTCAAGATGTCTTCCGTTACATCTGTAATGCGTGTATAAAGCTTTGCTTCGTACTTTGGAGGAATGAAAACCAGATTCACGATGAACGAAGAAACGATACCGAGCAAAACGGATGAGAGACGAATAAAGGCAAAATTCAGGAATTCCCCTTCCTGGCTTTCCATGATGGCAATGACCGTCACGATGGAAAGGACAATCGTTTTATCCATTTTCAGTTTTAAATTGATGGTTATGACAACCATTACGGCAAGACCGATTATAAAAATATCATTTCCGAACAACAAAACGAAGGAGACAGCAACCAATGCGCCGATGATATTTCCTTGAACTTGCTCCAACACCGTTTGATATGAACGGTAAATGGTCGGCTGTATTGCAAAAATTGCAGCAATCCCAGAAAGGACAGGAGCAGGAAGATTAAGCAGTTCCGATAGATAAAGCGCTAAAACAATTGCTATTCCTGTTTTGAGAATGCGGGCACCAAACTTCATATATGGGTTAATCCTTTCTTTGTGTTGTAATGGATCGTGGTAAGAAAAGGCTCTATTTATATATAGGCTTTTGCTTAAAGTTGTATTCTAACTTATTTGTTAGTACTTTACACTAAAATAAGAAGATGTAAACAAAAAGTAATATACAGGATTTTCCTTAGAGTTACAATAGTTAAAATCAAGTTTAATATATAAAGAAACGATAGGCAATTTGTTGATTGTTTTCAACTGTGTTTTTCCATCGTTTAAAGACTATTCCTGAGGTATATGACTGGAAAAGGCTGATGCTCGAATTGAAGAGCATCAGCCTTTTTTAATTTTCGGCATCACTCCGTGGATACGGCAGGATCCGCCTGTTCTTTAACTGGAACGACCTGAAGGAAGTGCTCTCCAGGATTTTGAAGCAGTGTCTCCAAAGAGGCCGCTTCTTCGGGTTGGCCATGATCTTTCAAGAGGGCCGTGTATTTGCCCAGAAGTTCAGCCACATCCTGCAGGCCTTTTGCGGATAGGGGCTCAATGGAAATCTTTGCCCCTTTCGCAACCCGTTTCTTAATGACCTCTTTGGTTAATCCAGATTCGGGCTGTTGCCGTAAATAAACGACACCGCCTGTCATCCCTGCGCAAATCCATGGACCGGGATCACCCAGAACTAAACCTCTTCCATTTGTCATGTATTCAAAAGCGAATCCCTTAATATTGGAAGTTACCGCAATATTACCGTTTTCCTTTTCAGGAAGTGGTTGTTTCAATAATCCCCCAATGATCATATCCGCTCCGGAAAGCCGGATTCCCGCCCTGGCATCGGCATCGCCTTGGGCAATGAGGAGACCATGCTGTGCACCGTAACCAAAGCCCTTACCGACGGAGCCATTGTAGAACTTTCCATCTTTTCCTGGAGATTTAAAGATGGCAATATTACCGCCAATCGATGTTTTGCCAATGCCATCCTGGGCACCGCCATTCACGCTGATTGAAATTCCCTCCGTATTGTATGCCCCAAGTCCATTACCCGGGATGGAACCATCCTGGTAGGATAGGTGAACGGGAGGAAGTTTTTTGTATGATCCATCCAATCTGCCCCTAACGCGGTGACAGGACACCCTGCTGCCGAGTACACGCTGCTCGGAAGTGATCGAGCTATAGCTACGGGATTGCTGCAGATCATCTACATGCGAATCAAGATATTCAGCGCCAACAGCTACCTGCATGGAGCCTTCATTCAAATATGCCGCCGTTTCTTTATGGGAGAACGGTGTTATATCCAGGTTTTTCAATAAATAGGTTAAATCCAATGATTGTTGACCTTTAACTTGCTGTAGCAAATCGGAACGTCCGACGATATCCTGAAGATTCTTCACCCCAAGTGACCCAGTCAAAGATTTGAGCTCTTTTGCAAATGCACTGAACATATTCGTTAATCCTTGAACGGCTAAATCAAATTTTCGTGGAACAAAACGGCGCAGTCCATGTTCTTTCGCCTGCGCTTCCGATTCAATTTGGGTGGCGATTCCCACATGGCAAGTATCAAGGTGACATCCGCGACACGTTGTACAGCCGACGGCAATCATCGAAAGGGTCCCAAAACCTACACGGTTTGCACCAAGCAGCATTACCTTCAATACATCCATCGAGCTTTTTAACCCACCGTCAGCCCAAATTTCAACATTCTGTCGGATACCTGACTCAAGCAGCGCATTATGGGCCGCTTTAACACCAATCTCAACTGGTAGACCGACATGTGCGAGTGCATGGATCCTGGCAGCACCCGTTCCGCCATCAAAACCAGAAAGCGTTATGATATCGGCCCCCGCTTTTGCGACACCGACAGCAATCGTACCGATGTTTGGAACGACTGGTACTTTGACGGCAACTTTCGCTTTGTCATTTGCCGTTTTTAGCTCTTGGATCATTTGGGCCAAATCTTCAATTGAGTATATATCATGGTTATTGGAAGGGGAGATCAAATCGGAACCGATTGTTGCATTTCGGGCTTCTGCGATTTTCGCTGTGACCTTGGAACCGGGAAGGTGACCGCCTTCACCAGGTTTTGCCCCTTGCCCAATTTTAATTTCCAATAGATTTGAAGAGTTCAAGAGTTCTGCATTGACACCGAAACGGCCGGAAGCGATTTGCTGTCCGCGGGATTTCGGGTACTTGCCCAGCATATCCTTTATTTCCCCGCCTTCACCATTCATGCTGATCATGCCTAACCTCTCGGCAGCTTCCGCATAGGCCCGGAAAGCAATCTCATTTTGTGATCCAAAGGACATGGATGCTATGACGAACGGCAATTCCTGTTCGCCGACCGAAAGACTGACTTCTTCAGAAGGGATGGAAGCATCTGAAGTTTTTAATGATGTCAAGTGGCGGATCGTCGTAGGATTGGATTCTTCCTGTTCGGTGATCTTTTCGCGATAAGCATCATAGTCCCCGGTTGAAGCAACTTCTCCAATAGACTTCCAAATCCTAGGGAACAGATGGAAGGTCTTACCCATCCGTTCTTTTTCATTGCTGTAATCTTCCGCCCGCTGGATGGCATCTGCCTTGATTTTATCGAAATTATAGTCCAGATCATTGGATCCGAAGAAGTTAGCCACATTTAAATATTTCGCGATTTCCTCATGTAAACCGATGCTTGAGAAAAGTCTTCCATAGCCGCGCAGCTCATGAATGCCAATGGTCGAGATGACTTTCTCAAGCCCTTTCGTCAAGGAGTTATATAGATTGGTAACCCCCTTGATGTCATCTGAAGATAAAGAAAGGAACATATAATAGGGGCTGATTAAGTTGGCCCCAAGACCATAAGAAACGATGATATCATGCAATGACCTTAGCGATGCTGAACGTAAAAGGATGGAACAATCACGGCGCTTGCCTGTGCGGACCAACGCTTGATCGACGGCTGAAGTGACAAGGTGGGGATCAAGCCAAAGGTTGCCGTTTTGATGGGCAAGGGCATCATCCAGAACGAGCAGCGTTTTTCCTTCATCCACTGCATTGACACTTTCATCCGTTATCCTGGTCAAGGCATCCGTGATATTTTCAGCCTCATTGAACGTGCTTGAAATGAAGTGCACGAGTTTTTGATCTTGGTTATATTTAATGAACTGATCATAGCTTGGCTGCGATACGATTGACGAGCACTCATAACCCGTTGATCCTTCAATCAATAACGGAGTCAGCAGCTCCGTGACATTTCCCGCCTTATTCGCTTCGAATAGGGAAGGACGTTTTCCGATGATGGTTCTTGTTGAGAAGTGCTCGGTTTCCCGGTCCCGGTCGATCGCTGGGTTAGTTACAACGGCCACACTTTCCTTGATGAAATCAGCGATGTTGGTCCTCTGGGGATTAAGTGCTGCCAGTGGCGCATCGTGACCAAGTGAACGAATGGGCTCAGCGCCTTTTTCGGCCATCTGTTCCACTAATTGTACATGCTCCCTTTCCCACCCAAAGGCTTTATATTGACCATTATGAATGGCTTGCGTGTTTGTCATGGAGATAACCTTTTCAAAAACTTGGGGCTGTAAGCGGACTCGGTCATTGGAAAGGACGAAACGATCATTGAAGAGTTCAAATACTTTATCCTGGTAATCCTTGTATGTGTACAATTCAATGCGGTCGCCGTTCCATTTCAAACCGATTTTTTCCCCTGGACCCATCGGTTTCGGATCTCCGGTATATTCACTGGAAGGGATGATTCCTGGTTCGGAAGTGAACATGTAGGATGATTCCGTTTCAATATTCCATAGTGGGCGCAAGCCTAAAGAGTCGACAGAGAACACGGCTTCATCGCCGAAACGGGAGATGATGCCTGCCGGACCTTGTGCAAAATGACCCCATGCTTCCCTTAAATACGTATATAAGTCTTGTAAGTGCTCGGGATATTCCTTGATTTCATTGATGATTGGCGGAAACATAAGATCGACAGCTTCAAATAAAGAGTAGCCATGACGGCAGATGAAAGTCTCGATCGTCTTGTTTAAATCCTGTGAGTCGCTTCCATCTTTAGCGATGGGAACTCCGATCATTTTCGCTTCATCACGCAATTTGGCGATAGTATTGATTTCGCCATTATGACCAAGTACACTGAAAGGCTGGACCCGGAAGAAGCTTGAGAGAGTATTAGTTGAAAAACGATTATGTCCCAGTGTCATGGTGGAGGCAGCCAAAGGGTCTGCAAGATCAAGATAATAGGCAGGGAGCGTATCCCCCGCACCCATCACTTTGTATACCGCATGATGCTGGCTTAAAGATGCAACATGGATGAAATCACTTTTTTCGATGTCGGTAGTCAGCTCAAAAAGAACATTTGAGAGCTCCTGGTTGTTATTGATGGTGGAGGAACAGGCAAATTGCCAGAACACTGGGTCTTCTTGAATGGCAATCGGTCCCAATGCCTCGGAGCGGTAGGCTTTATCCGTTTCGAATATCAATGAGAGACCATGCTGGAGCAGTTTCTCCTTGACTTCGATTTTTAAGTCGTTAGCTTCTGTTTTTTTGCTTAAAAATAAGTGGCCGACTATGAAGGAATCTTGATCGACGATGCTTGAATCGACGTTTACCGCTTCAAGCTTCTTTTTCCAAAGAGCCCGGGGAATATCGATATGGATGCCGGCGCCATCGCCCTCACCATTGATGAAGCCGCAGCGATGGTTCATTTTAACCAAGGCGTCGATACAGGCAAAGATGTTTTCGTTAGTAGGGATTTTCTTTTTTTCGATGCAGGAAACGATACCGCAGGCATCATGTTCTTCCTTGTGAAATTCTTTGAATGTAGCAGGTGTCCATTGTTGGGCCATATATGTGGCTTGAATAAGGTTTCCCTTATTCTCTGCCTTTCACCTCCTGTAGCATGTGTTTAATGGGGGAAATATTAGTAAACCCGAACAATAGTCCAAGTTTTGATAGATTGAAAGAAAGTGTATAAATGTATATAAATGTATCCATATCATATCATTTAAATATTCAGAAATCAATTTTTTATACAATGGGCTGGATGCTGTGATTGATGGGATTTATGTGGAAAATGGCCTGAAATGCCAATGTTAAAGATTTATTACAGGGGAATAAGAAACCCCCAAGATTGATGTACATCCTGAGGGTGTATAAAAAATGCATAATTATGCTGATTCGATTTATTATATTAGGTTTTTGAATGCATGTTCAACCGCTTTTAGAGTATAAGCGATATCGTCATCCGTGTGGGCAATTGTCAAGAACCAGGCTTCGTATTTGGACGGTGCCAAATTGATTCCCTGGTTGAGCATGAGTTTAAAGAACTTAGCGAACATTTCGCCATCAGTATTTTCCGCCTGCTCATAGTTTTCAATCTTTTCTGTGGTGAAATAGATCGTCAATGCCCCTTTAAGGCGGTTGATGGTGATCGGAACATTATATTGGCGGGCCGCTGTCAGGATACCTTCTTCAAGGATTTTTCCCAGCCGGTCAAGCTCTTCGTACAGACCCTCTTCTTTAAGTACTTCTAAGCAAGCTATCCCGGAAAGCATGGAAGCAGGATTTCCTGCCATCGTACCTGCTTGATAGGCAGGTCCCAGCGGGGCGACAGAATCCATGATCTCTTTTTTACCGCCATAGGCACCGATAGGAAGCCCGCCCCCGATGATTTTTCCAAGCGCGGTCAAATCGGGTTGAATTCCCAAGTAGTCCTGTGCCCCTCCATACATGAAGCGGAACGCTGTGATGACCTCGTCGAAAATGACGAGTGATCCGGCTTCGTGCGATAATGAAATGACTTCTTCCAAGAAGCCAGGGCTTGGTTCCACGATTCCAAAGTTGCCGACAATCGGTTCTACCAGCACGCCTGCAATTTCAGTGCCCCATTTATCCAGTGCTTCTTTAAATGACTCGATATCATTGAAAGGTACCGTGATGACTTCTTGTGCGATGCTTTTTGGAACGCCGGCAGAGTCCGGTGTACCTAAAGTGGACGGGCCGGAACCTGCAGCGACAAGAACAAGGTCGGAGTGTCCATGGTAACAGCCTGCAAACTTGATGATCTTATCCCGTCCTGTGTAAGCGCGGGCAACGCGGATGGTGGACATGACGGACTCGGTTCCTGAATTGGTGAAGCGGACTTTATCCATGGATGGTATGGCTTCTTTCAACATTTTGGCAAATTTGACTTCATGTTTTGTCGGTGTGCCGTATAAAACGCCCGTTTCTGCAGCTTTAACGATGGCCTCCGTAATATGTGGATGCGCATGACCTGTGATGATCGGGCCATATGCAGCTAAATAATCGATATATTTATTGCCATCAACATCCCAGAAATAAGCACCTTTGGCATGATCCATCGCAACCGGTGAACCGCCTCCTACAGCTTTGTAAGAACGGGATGGACTGTTAACCCCGCCAACGATATGTTCTAATGCCTCTTTATGTAAAAGCTCCGAATTACTAAAATCCAATCTTAAAACCTCCTAAAAATATAAACATATTTCCTCTTTATCATAGCACTTTTCCGTCCGTAAATCTGGGGTGGAAGGCTAGGAAATGTGATTAGTTCCCTGGTGGAAACGCTGCAGCCCTAGAACATCAGGATTCCGGGCCATCATTTTGTTTCGGAAATGGGGTCGGATCCCAAAACTTCGATTATGAAAGTAAGAATGGCCAAGATGGTGTCTGGGTTTTCGATGTCGAATGATTGGCGGTTCATTTCGCCCTGGGCTTGGTAATAGATTAGATGGCCGGTTCCTTTCTCTTCATTAATGCAAAGATGGAAACTGATGGGTGTGCTTTCGATCGACCCGCTGGAATCCCTTTGGATGACCTGGCATAATAATTCACCGTACTCATCTTCATAAAGGAAGTCATATCGAAGGTCGAAAACGACCTTTTCAATTTGGGATAGTAATAATTTTTTGATATTCATAGCATACTCGTCTCCTTTATATTTGTATCTGATACAACGATCATTTCGCCCTGAAAATGGTATTTGGCATCCAAGCATTTTTATTGTCTAAAAAGGTTAGGTTGGATAAACTAATTCATTAGGACAAGAGATTACGGAGGATGTAACAGGATGAGTGATGCAATTCAAGTGAAACAGCTTCGGAAGGAATTTAAGTCGGCATCAAGCCGTACAGGGCTAAAGGGTGCCTTCCGGGATTTACTTACCAGAAATTATAAGATCGTCCCTGCCGTCAATGATATCAATTTTACTGTAAAAAAGGGTGAGATGGTAGCTTATATCGGGGAGAATGGTGCAGGGAAATCGACCACGATCAAAATGCTGACAGGTATTTTGGAACCGACAGCAGGTGAAATCACGGTCAATGGAATGAATCCACATAAAGAAAGGGAAAAGTTCACTCAGACAATCGGAGTCGTATTCGGTCAGCGCTCACAGCTTTGGTGGGATATTGCAGTTCAAGAATCCTTTAGGCTGCTAAAAAAGGTCTATAAGGTAACGGATGAACAATATAACGATCATATGGAACATGTCATCAAGACGCTCGATATCGGACCTTTGCTGGACAAGCCAGTGCGTAAACTTTCACTTGGTCAGCGGATGCGCTGCGAGCTTGCGGCAGCCTTGATCCACAATCCGCCTTTGCTGTTCCTGGATGAGCCGACGATTGGACTTGATGTACTCGTGAAAATGAAGATTCGTGAGTTCCTGAAAGAAATCAATGAGAAATATAATACGACGATCCTTTTGACTACCCATGATTTAGGTGATATTGAAGCATTATGTGAGCGCGTAATCATGCTTGATGAGGGACAGATCATTTATGATGGGGAATTACAGAGTTTGAAAGATAACTGGGCTGAGGAAAAACAGATCCATTTTCAATTCATCGAGCCGATCGCATTGAAGGAATTGCAATCATTGGCGCTCCCATTTACTGCTAACTGGGTTTATGATGAGAAAAATCAAACATACATTGCCTTGTTGAAAGAAGAAAGTGATCATATTTCACAGCTTGTTTCGGCTGTTGTAGCTCATTTTAAAATAAAGGACATCAAAATCCATGAAACGTCCATTGAAGAGATTGTTCGCAACATTTACGAAGAAGGCACTGTCTGACTCTCTTATCAATAAGAAACAACGTGTCTATCAAGAAGGGAGAGGGCCATGGGAAAGTATCTTGCAATGATCCGCATGCGTTTTTTGATGATGCTTGCGTATCGAACAGATTATTATACCGGCATTTTAATTTATAGCATTAATATCGGTGCCTATTATTTCTTATGGAATGCGATATATGGGGAAAAAAGCTCCATCGAAGGACTTTCAAGTATGCAGATGACAACCTATGTCGCGGTTGCATGGATGGCACGCGCTTTTTATTTCAATAATATTGACCGCGAAATCGCCACTGAAATTAAAGACGGCAAGGTCGCCATTGAAATGATCCGGCCGTATAACTATTTAGGCATGAAAACGATGCAAGGACTTGGGGAAGGGATATTTCGTTTCTTCTTCTTCTCGATTCCAGGAATGCTGCTGGTAGCTTTCATTTTTCCTATCGAATTGCCGCACGAGCCGGCTACGTGGGGGATGTTCGGCATTTCCTTGCTGTTCAGCTTCATCATCAATACACAGATTAACTTATTGACAGGGATCACTACTTTTTTCTTATATAATAATGCCGGATTGATCCGGGCTAAAAGGGTTATCATTGATTTATTTTCCGGTCTGCTGCTGCCCATCAGTTTCTATCCGGTATGGGCGCAGGAAGTGATGAAATATTTACCCTTTCAAGGGATCAGCTATGTACCAAGCATGATTTTTACGAACGGGTACAGTTCAGGCGAAATTGCCATGGCGCTTTTACAGCAGTTAATTTGGTGCATCATTCTCATAATACCGATTCAGCTTTTATGGATAGTCGCAAAAAAACAGCTGATTATTCAAGGAGGTTGACGGGATGTTTTATGTATCGATGTTTTTTCAATATGTGAGTCAATATATGAAAACCAGATTGCAATATAGAGCCGATTTCTTCATGGAAATCCTATCTGACCTGCTGAATCAGGTCGTGAATCTGGTATTTATCTTAGTCGTTTTTGGGCATACCCAATTTTTAAGCGGCTGGAGCCGTGAAGAAATCATATTCATTTATGGATTCTTCCTCATCCCATTTGCCCTTTTTTCTGCCTTTTTCAACATCTGGGATTTTAATGACCGCTATATCGTCAAAGGTGAAATGGATCGGATATTAACAAGACCGATACATAGCCTGTTTCAAGTCGTTTTAGAAAGAATCGAACTAGAAGCGTTATTTGGTGTTGTGACCGGTTTGATCATTATATTCTATTCGGGGATTTCATTGGATCTTCAGCTTGCGTGGTATGACCCGATTCTTTTCATCATTTTTGCAATAGGCGGGGCCCTTGCTTATGCAGCCATATTCGTTGCGATAGCAAGTATCGGGTTCTGGTCGGATGCGAAAACATCCATCATGCCAATGATGTACAATATCGGGAACTACGGGCGCTATCCAGTTGATATTTATAATAAGGTCATCCGTTTTGTCCTTACATGGGTGCTGCCATTCGCGTTTGTTGGTGTCTATCCGGCATCTTATTTCCTAAGAAAAGAAGAGTGGTATGCATATGCATTTGCCACACCTGTAATCGGGGTTGCCTTTTTCGTGATATCCGTTTTCATATGGAATCAGGGAGTGAAGAGGTACCGCGGGGCAGGGAACTAAAAAAACCCCTTCAACAGCATTCATGTTGAAGGGGTTTTTGTTTAGTTCCGTTTTTTCTTTCTTTCAATATATCTTGCTTGTGCTTGAACATATTGCTGCTTTTCCTCTTCCGTTTCCGGTATGACCTGAGGTACGTTTGTCGGCTTACCGTCTTCATCAATGGCGAGCATCGTTAAAAAAGCGCGTGCCGTAAGCTGTTTTTCACCTGTTAATAGGTTCTCACGCTCCACTTTCACGAATACCTCCATTGATGTGCGATGAGCACAGGTGACATAAGCTTCAAGGTTGATCGCATCCCCTGTCTTGATGGGGGCCAAAAAATCAAAAGAGTCGCTTGAAGCAGTCACAACGGGTTTTCGACAATGACGCATAGCTGAAATGCAGGCTATTTTATCAACATAGGCCATTACTTTTCCGCCAAAGATGGTATTGTGATGATTTGTATCCGGTGGAAAAACAAGGTCGGTTAAAAAAGTCCGTGACTGCTGTGTTGGATGGGCAACGTTCTTTTCAATCATTGGCCTGTTGGTTTGGCTAAAAGGTTTTCACGGACGATTTTTGCTGCTTCGACCATGTTTTTCAGGGAAGCGACGGTTTCCGGGATACCCCTTGTTTTCAGGCCGCAGTCGGGATTGATCCAAAACTGGTCTTTATCCAATACCTTGATGCCCCGTTCAATCATATCGACCATTTCTTCCACTGCGGGCACACGCGGGCTGTGAATATCATACACACCCAGGCCAATACCTTTTTCATATGTTTTTTCCTCGAATGCGGAAGCAAGCTCCCCATGACTACGAGATGTTTCGATGGAAATTACATCAGCATCGAGGGAGGAGATGACATCCATGAAACTGTTGAAGTCGCAATAGCACATATGCGTATGAATTTGGGTTGTATCCTCCACGCTTGATGTGGATATCAAGAATGAATTCACAGCCCAGTTCAAATACTCGTCGCGATCGTTTTTTTTCAATGGCAGACCTTCTCTAAGTGCAGGCTCATCAACCTGAATCATTTTAATTCCAGCGGATTCCAATGCAATGACTTCCTTTTCCAAAGCGAGTGCCAGCTGATAGCAAACATTCTCCCTGGAAATATCATCACGGACAAATGACCAATTTAAAATCGTAACAGGACCTGTAAGCATTCCCTTTACCGTCTTCTTCGTCAGTGATTGTGCGTACACACTTTCCCTTACTGTCATCGGTTCGATGAAATGGATGTCGCCGTAGATGACTGGTGGTTTCACGCAGCGGGATCCATAGGATTGTACCCACCCCTTTTCCAGAAAGATGAAACCGCCTAACTTATGGCCGAAGTATTCAACCATATCCGTCCGTTCGAATTCCCCGTGAACGAGAACATCCAAACCGATTTCTTCTTGGATTTCGATCCACCTGCCGATTTCTTCGTTTACGAATGTTTCATATTTCTGAGCGGTCCATTCTCCTCTTTTGAATTTCCCGCGTGCTTGTTTAACTTCAAATGTCTGCGGAAAGCTACCGATGGTAGTCGAAGGAAGGAAAGGCAATTTGAAAAATTCCTGTTGTTTTTGGTAACGCTCTTTAAATGGAATGTGACGGCCGGCGGTCCTGGTTTTAACCTTTTCGACTTTCGATTGTACAGTCCCATGATTCCGTGCATTTGAACTTGCTAACGTTTGAACCGTAAATTTATTGGCATCGACTTTTTCGGCGATTGCTTCAAAGCCTTGATTATTCCCTTTGACCAAGAGTGTGATTTCCTCAAGTTTCTCATCAGCGAAAGCAAGGGCCTGTTTCACTTCTTTTGAAAGTGCGGTTTCATTCCGAACGGTCACTGGGACATGAAGCAGGGAACAAGAGGGCTGAAGCCAGATTTGGTCTTCGGCTACCTTTTTCTTAAGAGTCTCGATTAATTGAATTTTTTTCGATAAATCAGATAGCCAAATGTTTTTTCCGTCAATCACACCTGCAGCAAGCACTTTGTCCTTTGGGAAGCCGAATGCTTCAAGATTACTTAGATTCCTCCCTTTATCATGTACAAAATCAAGACCGATTCCTTGGACTTTTAATTCGATGACTTCTTGGTAGTGTTCCACGGCATCAAAGTATGTTTGTAGCATGATGTTCAGGTTTGGTGCTGCTTCATTCAGCTTTTCATATAGGTAAGTAACAGTTTGCATATCATCCTTGGAAATGGATGAAACAAGAGAAGGTTCGTCCATTTGTACCCACTTCACGCCTTCTTGCTCCAACTCCCGCAGGATTTGCGTGTATAGGGGAAGCAAGCTCAGGATGATACTAGGGATCTCTTGTTTATTGAAGCCTTTGGAAAGGGAGATGAAGGTATAAGGTCCAATCAACACGGGCTTCGTTTCAATCCCTAGCTTTTCCTTGGCTTCCCGATATGCTGCAAGTGGTTTATTTTCTGTTAAAGTCAGCTGTGGCAGTTTTAATTCAGGGACAATATAGTGATAGTTCGTATTGAACCATTTCGTCATTTCGGAAGCGACTTGATCATTGTTTCCGCGAGCCATTGAATAATATACGGAAAGGGGAACCCTACCGCCTTCATAGGCTGAATAACGTTCAGGTACAAGACCGAACATGACGGACATATCGAGCATTTGATCATAGAAAGTGAAGTCGTTGACAGGAATGATATCAATGCCCCATTGCTTTTGTTTTTGTATGTTGCCTAAACGGATTGCCTTTAGTTGTGCCGTAAATTCCGCTTCATCGATTTTACCTGACCAGTAAGCTTCCAATGTACGTTTCCATTCACGATCTTCCCCTATACGTGGGTAACCCAAACTACTGCTTTTCAAAATTCCCATCCTCCTACATTCATTTTATTGAACAATAAAAAAAGCATCCCCAACCGTCAAAAGAGAAAGTTAGAAATGCTTAAAATAAGAGGCATGCAGAATGCCCCTTACAATTATAAGGTCCCTAACACCTCCCTATCTCCCGTAGGTTAAAACAGTGTTGTCGAAATAGGCAGGTCTCCTGACTTAGGGATTATCATTAGCGGCGGCCTTCCCGATCCTTTGATCAGTGGCATATTGGATGGCGCTAACACTCCCATTACAGTGGCGGGACCGTGCCGGAATTACACCGGACTTCCCTTTTAATCCTAATTTAAAATTAGGAACCTATTTCCACATATGAAATTTTACAAAACCTGCCTTTATAAACTGTTTACAGGCCGAAGATTTTTAAAATAAAAACTATTATAAAAATTTAGACAATCTTAACATATCCGACCAAAAGGGTCAACATGGAAAAAAGATTCGGGAAAAGAATCAGTTTATTGAGTGTGTTGTTGATAAGTATGAGGTCTGTACCTAAAAAAGAATATATTGTTTGGACAGGGAGTATGTATAGAGAGAGTGGCGTTTTGAAATGGGGCGTGGGGGATGACTTTCTACATCTTGATTGCAGGAATCATTTTTTGCATGGTGATGAGCATTCGTACGTTATTTCTTGTTGAGTCGGGAGGAAAGAAGTTTTCTCTGGAGGATATGCTGTGGCTTGGCAATTTATATGCGACGATATTGGTTGGATTTGCACTGATTTATTTATTATACGAGCTTCAGAATCATTCGGTGATTCTTGATATGGGCAATCGGTTGGATGGCACTTTCTATGAACAGTTGAAGACTTCCTTTTACTTCAGTGCGATGACGATGTTTTCTGTAGGGTATGGAGATATAGCCCCGATTGGCATGGGCAGGATGATAGCTACCATTCAGGCTTTCATCGGGTATACACTGCCAGCAGCGTTCGTAATTCGGACAGTTATCGATTTGGAGCAGAAAGATAGGAAGGGTAAATGAAAGTTGTGTTTCTTTCGATTATTGGGTACTCTTACCATAATGAAAGAAATGGAGGGTTCAATATGACTGTTAAAATTGGAGAAAAAGCACCTGATTTCAAACTCCCTGCAAACAATGGTGAAATAGTTTCCCTATCGGATTTTAAGGGGAAAAACATTGTTTTATATTTTTATCCAAAAGACATGACGCCAGGTTGCACGACGGAGGCCTGTGATTTCCGGGACCATAATGAGCAATTCGAGGAATTGAACGCGGTCATCATTGGTATTAGCCCAGATCCAGCGGCACGTCATGAAAAATTCATCGAAAAACATGGATTGCCTTTTCTGCTGCTGGCTGACGAGAATCATGAAGCGGCCGAATCATTTGATGTGTGGCAATTGAAAAAGAACTTCGGCAAGGAGTATATGGGCATTGAACGTTCAACTTTCCTGATAGATAAGGCTGGTAAGGTAGTCAAAGAATGGCGTAAAGTAAAAGTCAAAGGCCACGTCGAAGAAGCGCTTGAAACTCTTCGCGACCTCGAAAAATAAGGGACAGGCAGATGAAGGATGAGCGAATAACGAAGCTTGCAGCCAGGCTGATTCATCATTCGATACAAATACAGCCAAAAGAGAGAATCCTCATACGAGGGCATATCAACACGAAACCGTTATTGAAAGAGCTGATTGATGAAATATACAGAGTGGGTGCTTATCCATATGTAGAACTCGAAGACGATGAGATAAGCCGCCACCTGTTACAAGGGAATGTGAAGGAACAACTTGACACATCTTCGCAATGGGCTCTGAAGAAATATACGGATATCGATGCAGTCATTATCATCACAGGGGAAGAAAACGATGTGGAAATGACTGATGTTCCCATCGAGAGGCACCGTCTTCAAGGGGAGGCTATGAATTCCCCCACTCTTTTCTATGTAAACAACCGACGTTGGGTCTTACTTAATTATCCCACCAACGCATCAGCGCAAAAAGCCGGCATGACCTTCAACAGGTACCAAGACTTTCTGTTGAACGTATGCACCATGGATTACGGGAAAATGGAGGCGGCCTTGAAACCGTTAAAACAATTGATGGAACGGACTGACAAAGTCAGGATCGTTTCACCAGGGACAGATTTGACCTTTTCCATTAAAGGTATGCCGGCCATCATATGTGCCGGAAAAAAGAATTTACCGGATGGGGAAGTGTTTACAGCACCCATAAAAGATAGTCTCAATGGAAGGATATCCTTCAACACACCCACAACCTATGAAGGAATCACCTTTAGTGACATAGAATTAAACTTGGAAAAGGGAAAAATCATTAAAGCAACTTCCAATCGTGACTCTGAAATGAACCAAATTCTGAATATTGATGAAGGGTCCCGGTTTATCGGGGAGTTTGCAATTGGAATCAATCCATACATATTGGAACCTATGGACGATATATTGTTCGATGAGAAAATAACCGGGAGTCTGCACTTGGCTATTGGGCTTGCTTATGAAGAAGCGGATAATGGAAACCGATCATCGATACATTGGGATATGGTCTTGATCCAGCGTCCCGAATATGGGGGCGGTGACATCTATTTTGACGACGTCCCGATTAGAAGGGATGGCGTTTTCATTTTGCCGGAATTACATGCATTAAACCCAAATTCTTTTAAAAAAAGCCTTTTTTAATAAGGGTAAGGCTTTTGTCCAACTCAAAAAGGGGACACCTGAATATGCTTTATTAAGGGAATACCTCCTCAAAGAAAGTTGCGCGGGACACATAGAGCCCGTGTTTTTTTATGTTAATTAAAAGGGAGAGATAAACATGTTAATACTTTCGACTGTCATTCCGAATGAAGGCATCCAAACGAAGATGATGGAAGCTTTTCCTGATTTGAACTTCATTTATCAAAAAGGATGGACTGATGGGCCGCTTCGTGAAGCGAAAATACTAATTACATATGGTGAAGACTTAACTGAAGAAATCATTGGGAAAGCGGCGAACTTGAAATGGATCATGGTCATGAGCGCAGGGATGGAATTAATGCCATTTAAAGCCATTGAGGAACGTGGCATTCTGGTGACCAACGCAAGAGGCATTCATAAAATCCCGATGGCCGAGTATACGATAGGGATGCTTTTGCAATATGAAAAGAAATTGAAACTGCTTATGAAGAATGAAAAGGAAGAATTGTGGGATAGAAAGATTGAAGTAGGAGAATTGAATGGCAAGACTATGCTCGTTATTGGTGTCGGTGCAATTGGAGGAGAGGTGGCTCGTCTTGGGAGAGCCTTTGGGATGACGACGGTGGGAGTGAACCGGAGCGGGAAGCCAGTGGAATCCATCGATCACCTTTATACTCTCGATAATTTATTGGAAGCCATACCGGGAGCCGATTATATCGTATCCGTCCTGCCAAGTACTGATGAAACGAAGGGCCTTTTGGAAAAAGAGCACTTTAAAGCAATGAAAGAATCTGCAGTATTCGTGAATATTGGCCGCGGCGACCTGATTAACGATGAAGTGTTGATCGAAGCCCTGGATGCCGGGGAATTGTCTCATGCGATCTTGGATGTATTTGATCCGGAACCTTTGGGAAAAGGGCATCCGTTTTGGAGGATGGAGAATGTCACAGTCACACCGCATCTATCAAGTAAAAGCGGAGAATATTTACCAAGAACCTTTGCCATTTTCGAAAAAAACATGCGTGAATACCTGAAAGCTGGAAAAGACTTTACCAACGTAATCGACTTAACTAGGGGATACTAAACTCAATGAAAAAATGGTAAAGACTCAATGTGTTCATGAATAAACTAAAAAAGAATGGTTAAGCCATTGAATTATTGACAAATTCAACGCATAAAAGGTACACTATTTATAAATATTACAATTTAAGAATTCATACTTAATGAGAAAAAGAGGTGGATGACGGTGTCTGAAGTTCAGTTAAAAGAAGCGTTGGATTCCTTAAAAGATACCGGTGTAAGAATAACTCCTCAACGCCATGCGATACTTGAGTATTTGATAAGCTCCATGTCCCACCCTACCGCTGATGATATATATAAAGCGCTGGAAGGCAAGTTTCCGAATATGAGTGTGGCAACGGTTTATAACAACCTGCGTGTGTTCCGTGAGGTAGGTTTGGTAAAAGAACTTACGTATGGTGATTCTTCTGCAAGGTTTGATTTTGTGACGACGAATCATTATCATGTAATTTGCCAAACTTGCGGGAAAATTGTGGATTTCGATTATCCTGCATTGGATGAAGTCGAGCATTTCGCTGCACAAGTCACCGGTTTCAATGTTAGTCATCATCGGATGGAAATCTACGGCGACTGTACGGATTGTGCGAAAAAAGAATCGCATTAAAAAAAGTTCCTCCACTTGGTTGGAACTTTTTTTATGTTATCAAAAAATGATACAATTGTTAATGACTTCTTGAAAGGGAATTCAGCTAGCGGAATTCCTCTAGTCATGCAGGCTTTTCCGGTTATATTTTTCGTTGAATTCTTCGCCTTCCAACTTTTTGTCAAGTGTCAATGGTTCTTCACAATGCATGCAAATATCTACACGCCCTAGTATTTTTGTAGGTTTGCTGCAGTTAGGGCAGACAACCTGGATCGATTTTGTAGAAAGCATTCCAATCCAAAAATAAACCCCTGTGCTTGCGATGATGAATAAAAGGCCGAGCCCCATGAAAATCGTCATGACAACAGGATTCGTTTTGAAGAAAAGCCCAAGGTACATTACGATAAAGCCAATGAAAATCAAACTCAAAGCAAAAGTACGGATTTTATTAATTTTGCTAGAATATTTAGCCATGGATTGTCCCTCCTAAAATATAAATTTAACTATAACATAAACCGTGGATGGAACAAAAAAGAAATAAAGGATACATATTACTTTTGAATTGAAATAGTTTGGGGTAAGGGAAATAAGCAGGAATTTGAAGAGTTTTGTCGAAAATCTAAAAAAAAAGGTTTTGGAGGAATTTATGATGGAAGATATCCTTCGCCCGATTTATCAAGAGCGAGCAAGTTTAAAATCTACACTTGGAATCTTGTTAATAGAAAAAAGAGATGATAATAGCCCGATCACCGATACATTTGACTACATCCTTTTTGTAATTGCAGACGAAGCCGAAGAGGCCGTGTTTTTAAAACATTACACTTACCAGGATAAAAAGGCAGCCTTGCATATCGTAAAGGAAGACCAGTTAAAAGAATGGCTCCTATTAGGCACGAACCGCAAAGTGGTTGACTGGATATATAACGGGAAGGTCCTTTTTGACCGGAATGAATATTTGGCCCGTTTGAAAACCGAAATCCGTGAGTTCCCCTTCTATGGAAGGAAGTTAAAGATGGGGATGGAATTCGCAAAGTTAATTCGCAGGTACATGGATGGGAAAAGCTTCTTTGAAAAAGGCCATCATCTTGAGGCGTACAACCATATCGTTCATTCCCTGCATCACTTGGCCCGTTTGGAAATAATTGAACAAGGCTTTTATCCGGAGGTTACTGTCTGGAACCAAGTGAAGCATATGGAACCTGAAATCTTCAAGTTGTATAAAGAATTGATCAGCAGTGAGGAAACTCTCGAAAAAAGATTGGAGCTTCTATTCCTTGCGAGTGAGTTTCTTATTTATTCTAGGACGAATGCGGGTTCACAGCATTTGGTTGAAATAATGGGGACGAAAGAAGAACCGTGGACGATTGCGGAGCTAATGGAGCATCCGGAAGTAAAGTTTTATTCAGTCGACTTAGGTGTTTTATTGGAATATTTGATAGAGAAGAAGGTAATCGATGTTATCAAAGCGGAGACAAAAGGGCACGAGGTATATCATCGGTTTTATCGGGTATCAAAAAACTTTTAAAAAAATGCAATTTTATTGTTGACCATTAATAATATAGGTGTTATATTAATACATGTCGCTGCGGGACATCAGCTTTCGCAGCTTCATCAAAACGAAAATAACTTAAAAAAATTAAAAAACATGTTGACAACGAAGTTGAAAACATGGTAAGATGTAAAAGTCGCTTACGAAGTAAACGACAACGAGATTGCTCTTTGAAAACTGAACAAAACAAAGCGCCAACGTTAAATTTTAAGTGAGCACACACTA
>NZ_VHIK01000042.1:0-15858 GCF_006680105.1 Bacillus sp. B4EP4a | reverse complement strand
AATAATATATAGCTGTTTGTATATAATATTAATTATGGTAAGTTTAGGTTCTACATAGGGGAGGAAATACTATGAATCGCAATCCAGTAATGCCTTTTATTATTATCATGGTTTTTGGTATTGGACTTATGTTTTTACTTTCGTTTAAAGGTTTGGGTGATGCCAAAGATCTTGCTAAGGAGAAAGAGGGCGGCGAAAAGACAGAAGAAACAGAAAATGCCTCAGCATCACCTGAGGACATTTATAAGCAAAACTGTATCTCTTGTCATGGTGACGCCTATCAAGGCGGTGTCGGGCCTGCTCTAAAAGGAGTTGGCGATCGTCTGTCGGTGGACGAGGTTAAAAACGTGATCACTAATGGACGAGGTGCAATGCCACCAGGTTTAGTCGAAGAACAGAACATTGACGCCATGGCCGAATATATTCATGGACTGAAATAAGTCATGAAACTGACTCAAGAAATCGTTGGAAAGCGAACTCTTTGAGTCAGTTTTTCATTTTTCGGAAAAGGAAGATTCCAGATGGAAGGTTTCTTTTGCCCTGATAGAAAGGGCCCTATTTCTCCTTTCTTCAATTTTTCGATTGAACTTGGTATAATCGAATGGGAAACTAATTATAGTAAGACATTATTTGAATTAAGAGAGTTGATAAATATGAATCATGAAAAACTATCGATGAGATTAGAACGTGTTGCCATACATATACCAAAGGGAAGCATCCTTGCAGATATAGGTTCAGACCATGCTTACTTGCCGTGCTATGCGGTGACTAACGGCTTGTGTGACAGCGCTATAGCAGGTGAGGTTGTAGAAGGTCCCTATCAGTCAGCACGCAAGCAAGTGGCAATGACGGGGCTTGGGGACAAGATAGAGGTCCGTAAAGGAAACGGTCTTGAAGTATTGAATCCTGATGAAGCGACATGCATTACGATTGCAGGCATGGGCGGGACTTTAATATCAAGTATATTGGAAAGCGGAAAAGGGAAACTCGGCAAGGCAGAAAGGCTCATCCTTCAGCCTAATGTCGGTGCAGCGAATGTTCGCAGCTGGCTAATCGAAAACGGCTGGGAACTTAGTGGAGAGGAAATCCTTGAGGAAGATGGAAAAATCTATGAGATCTTAATTGCCAAAAAAGGAGACCCGCTCCGCCCTTATGGGGTAAACAAGCAAGCCGGCCTTACTTTCGGTCCATACTTAAGAGAGCAATTCAGTGACATTTTCATAAAAAAATGGCAGCTTGAGAAAAAACATTTGGAAAGAATCATCGAACAATTGGATGAAAGTGGTAGAAGCGGACTGGAAACGAAGCGCAATGAATTAAAATCTCAAATTTCAGTAATTGAGGAGGTGCTTAAAGGGTGAAGAAAGTGAATGGCCACGAAATCATTGAAACGTTTGAACAATTCTCCCCAAAGCATTATGCAATGGAGGGAGATCCAATCGGGCTGCATGTCGGGCAGCTCAATAAGCCGGTTACTAAAGTGCTGATTGCCCTTGATGTGCTGGAAGAGGTTGTAGACGAAGCGATAGAACATGGCGTGGAATTGATCATCGCCCACCATCCGCTTATATACCGACCATTGAAAAGGATCGATACAAACGCAGCTGGAGGCCGCATCATCGAAAAGCTGATCAAACATGATATTGCTGTTTATGCTGCACATACCAATTTGGATGTTGCTAAGGGCGGAGTGAATGATTTACTTGCCGAAGCGCTACAATTGCAGGACACAGAGGTATTGATTCCAACTTACGAGACAGCTCTAAAGAAATTGGTCGTATATGTTCCAAAGACCGACGAACAAAAGGTGAGGGAAGCCCTAGGTAAGGCAGGGGCCGGAGCGATCGGGAACTACAGCAATTGTTCGTTTTCGGGGGAAGGTACCGGACGCTTCTTGCCAGGTGAAGGCAGTGAACCGGTAATTGGCTCTAAAGGAAAGCTTGAAGAAGTAGCTGAAATGCGGGTTGAAACGATATATCCGGAAAATATCGAGAAGAAAGTGCTAGCTGCGATGATTAAAGCCCATCCATATGAAGAAGTTGCTCACGATATATATAAACTGGAGAATAAAGGGGAATCTCTTGGCTTAGGAAAGATTGGTGTACTTGCTGAAGAAATGACACTTGAACAATTTTCCGAACATGTGAAGCGGACTCTCGATGTTGAAAAGGTGCGTGTCGTTGGAGATTTGCAAAGTCCGATAAAAAAAGTGGCCGTTTTGGGCGGAGACGGCAATAAATACTTTACGACAGCGAAATTCAAGGGAGCTGATGTTTACGTTACAGGTGATATGTATTACCATACAGCCCATGACGCGATGATGATTGGATTGAATATCGTGGATCCGGGCCACAATGTTGAAAAGGTGATGAAAAAAGGTGTAGCACGAATCCTTGAAAAAATGTGCCGCGAAAAGAACTACGATGTGGAATTCATTCCATCCCGGCTGAATACCGACCCTTTCCGCTTTATTTAAATAACACGAAAAAGGCAGCCTTAGTGGCTGCCTTTGTTTTTGTGCAATCATTTCTTCACTTTAATCTTAGGTAAAATCTTATGCAATGGCGTTTTCTTTTCGGTATTCCAAGTCGATTCATCATTTTCTTCGTATTGCTCTAGAAATGCGATAACTTCCTTCGTGATCGGAGTTGGTGTAGAAGCTCCCGAAGTGACGGCAACCGTTTCTGCATCCTTTAACCATTCAAGGTTCAACTCGGAAATGTCAGCGATTCGATAAGCTCTCGTGCCGGCAATCTCTTGGGATACTTGTGCAAGACGGTTTGAATTATTACTCTTGGGATCTCCGACAACGATTAAAACATCAGCTTCGCCAGCTTGCTCGGCAACCGCTTCTTGGCGAACCTGTGTCGCTAAACAAATTTCTTTATGGACTTCGGCATGCGGGAACTTTTCCTTGACCTTATCCATGATATCCAAAACATCCCATTGGCTCATCGTTGTTTGATTGGTGACAATGATCTTATCACTATTCAAAGTCAAGGCTTCCACATCTTCATCTTTTTGAACCAGGTGAACGACATCAGGAGCAACTCCGACAGCACCCTCTGGTTCCGGGTGGCCTTTTTTGCCTATATAAATGATTTGATAGCCTTCCGCTTGTTTTTCCCGAATTAAGTCATGTGTTGCGGTAACATCGGGACATGTGGCATCGAGCGTCACAAGACCTTTTTTCTCAGCAATCTTCCTAATTTCAGGTGAAACGCCGTGAGCAGTAAAGATGACGGTTCCGCTGTCCACCTGTTCGATGATATCGTTGCGGTTGCTTCCGTCCAACGTGATGATGCCTTCTTCTTCGAACGCATCCGTCACATGTTTGTTATGCACGATCATTCCTAAAATGTAAATGGGACGTGGCAAGGTTTTATCTAAAGCCGCATTACGGGCGATGACCATGGCATCGACAACGCCATAACAATAGCCGCGCGGGGAAATTTTAATCACTTTCATCTATGTGTCCTCCTTCAAGGCAAGAAACTCTCACTTTTTATACCTTTCTATTATATAAGACCATAGATGATATTACAAAACATCATATTTACATAAAATCAGTTATTGGAAAATTTTTTGCAGGCATTATATATAAAGCTTGGGACCGGATCTTTTTTCCCTTTTCGTTTCGGTACGAACTTGGGCGATGGGGCTAGCTTCTTTAGCTTTATCTTTTTTCTTGGAATCCGTTTTTACCTCACTGTTTTTTTGTTCCTCAACCTTTGGACCGCTTTCAACGGAAGCTCCCTCGTCCTCGGTCCCACCGGCTGATGATATGCTCTTGAAAACTTTCCACATGGAAGGCAAATTTTTAACAACTGGCCCGTATTGTTCCACCATAGGCGTGAATTGTTCCGCCGCCTGCAACACTTTTTGCGTGTTGGAAAGCATATTATTAAGCGAATCGGGGTTTTTTAATGTTTCTAAAATACCGCCTCCGCTGCTTCTTGAAGAACTTTTGTTAGTGGAAGCGGCTGGCGCAAACAAATTGGGAGAAGCTCCTTTTTGTTTCGACTTACCGAGTATTTTTGACAATAACCCTTCTTTCTTTGCTGGCGGCATTTCCTGCCGCTGCGGTTGGGTGAAAGGGCCTCGGAAACCTTGGGGTCCCTGTGGCATCTGCGGTCTGTTTTGGACCATCGGCCGCTGCATCTGCTGATAAGGATGGGGAATTTGCCGTGACTGTCCGAATGGAGCAGGGTGCTGCTGCATCCTTCGCCCATTGGGTGGCTGAAAACCGGGTCCGGGTTGACGATTTCTATTTGGGAACATAGGTTTCACCTCCTCAGTTTTTATATGCGGTGTAATCTTCTATATAAATTATGCAACTCGGCAAAAAAGGTTTGAGGAAAGAGTGACTGGGCAGTTGTGAAGTAACCGGAAAGAAGGTAAGATGGTAACGGTAGTCTTTTAGCTCCATGTCTGCGGGGGATACGCTATGACCAGGACAGGGGCTTTTCGTTTGCAAGAGTCCATTTTAAGAGAACTAACCTCAGCGCATGCGCTTTTGTGATTTAATTAAATGGGTCACAGGGAAAAAAGTAGATGGCCTGACCTATGGGACAATCCCTATTTTCTTCACGAGCAACCCAAGGCGCTTGCGCTTTTTGTGTAATCCAGCTTCAGCGCCTAGCTCGATGTGAAAAAGAGGATAGCCCTCACAAGGCAAAAAGCGCCTTATGGGACAATCCCTATTTTCTTCATTAGCAACCCAAGGCGCTTGCGCTTTTTGTGTAAAATTTATTATAATAACAGGACATGTCTAATGACTGACAGGATAAAGGAGTTTTTTGATGAAACAAAATCAATTTGAACGATTTAATTTGAAAAGCTACATTCTAGATGCGGTTCGCACTTTAGGGTTCGATAAGCCGACGGAAATTCAAGAGCGCGTGCTTCCGTCGCTTTTAAAGGGAAGTAGCTTAATTGGCCAGTCGCAGACAGGTACAGGAAAGACACATTCCTATTTGCTGCCAATCATGAACAGGCTTGATGCTGGTAAAAATGAGGTTCAAGCGATTATTTCCGCACCAACCCGTGAGTTAGCGAACCAAATCTACAAAGAAGCTTTGAAAATTGCTGACCATTTCCCTGAGGATGAGCAGATTCAAGTCCGTTGTTTCATCGGTGGCACTGATAAACAGCGAATGATAGACAAATTGAAGACACAGCCACAATTGGTAATTGGTACGCCGGGCCGGATCAAGGACTTGGTTGAAGCTCAGGCATTACAGGTGTATACAGCTAAAATGCTTGTAGTCGATGAAGCGGACCTTATGCTAGACATGGGATTCATTGAAGATGTCGATTTATTTGCATCACGTATGGCTGAAAAAATTCAAATGCTTGTCTTTTCGGCAACCATCCCAGAAAAGTTGAAGCCGTTTTTGAATAAATACATGGAGAATCCAAAGTATGTTCAAGTAAATCCCAAGCAGGCGACAGCTTCGAAAATTGAACATGTTCTTATACCGCTTCGTCACCGTAACAAAGAGCAGTTACTTCATGATATCATCGTTCGTTATAATCCATATTTGGCGATTGTTTTCACGAACACAAAGAAAATGGCGGATCATGTGGCTAATTCCTTGAGCGAAAAAGGATTGAATGTCGGTCGTATTCATGGGGATTTAACGCCTCGTGAGCGTAAAAAAATGATGAAGCAAATCAATGATTTGGAATATCAATTCATCGTTGCGACAGATCTGGCTTCCCGTGGAATCGATATTGAAGGTGTAAGTCATATCATTAACTATGAATTGCCTTCAGATTTGGATTTTTATATCCATAGGACGGGTAGGACGGCTCGTGCAGGATATTCAGGCATTGCCACTACCATTTATGATACTTCTGATGAAGATTCATTGAACCGCCTTGAAAAAATGGGCATTCAGTTCCGTGATGCCGATATCCAAAACGGTGATTGGGTTGATATCGACGAACGTAATAAACGGAAAAACCGTAAAAAACAAAAATCTGATATTGATGTTAAAGCGAGCAGGCACGTCAAGAAGCCAACTAAAGTCAAGCCAGGATACAAGAAGAAAATTCAACGTGATGTGGAAAACTTTAAAAAACGCGAACGTCGTATACAGAGAAAGAAATAGGGGAGAAATCAGATGCTGAAGATTGGATCGCATGTTTCAATGAGCGGGAAAGGTATGCTTCTTGCTGCGAGTCAAGAAGCGGCTTCGTATGGCTCCAACACATTCATGATCTATACAGGGGCCCCTCAAAACACAAGACGTAAAAAAATCGAGGATTTAAATATCGAAGCCGGAAGACTGCATATGGAGGAGAATGGAATCAGCGATATCGTAGTCCATGCTCCGTATATCATTAATATAGGAAATACCACGAATCCAGCCACATATGAGCTTGGAGTCAACTTTTTACGCAGCGAAATCGATCGGACCGAAGCGATTGGCGCAAGGCAAATCGTACTTCATCCAGGTGCGCATGTTGGTGCAGGCAGTGAACTGGGAATCAAGAGAATCATCGAAGGTTTGAATGAAGTGCTGACTGCCGACGATAAAGTTCAGATTGCCCTTGAAACGATGGCGGGTAAAGGTTCTGAATGTGGCAGGTCTTTCGAGGAGCTGGCGATGATCATTGATGGTGTAACCCATAATGAAAAATTATCGGTATGCTTCGATACTTGCCATACTCACGATGCCGGATATAATATCATCGAGGATTTTGATGGCGTACTGAATGAATTTGATAAATTGGTCGGTGTTGACCGTATCAAGGTTCTTCATATAAACGATAGCAAAAACGAACGCGGCACCCGTAAGGACCGCCATGAAAACATTGGATTTGGTCATATTGGTTTTAAGGCGTTGAATGATATTGTGCACCATCCTCAATTAAGCAATGTTCCGAAAATCCTGGAAACACCTTATGTAGGGGAAGACAAAAAAGACAAAAAGGCACCTTATAAATTCGAAATTGATATGTTCAAGAATAATCAATTTGAAGAAGATGTATTGGAAAAGATCAGATTCCAACAATAATCATTATAGAAAAGGACGATTCATTGAAATAAAGATGAATCGTCCTTTCATTTTGCATTTGGAGTAAATATGCTCAAATAAAGACTGTCAGCAACAGGCTTAAGATCTTTAAAAAGTGGAAGTAAGGTTGTTGAAGAGGGATTCTATCTCCCTGGCTGTGCTTGCTCCGGCAACTTTTGCAATTTGACCAAGTACATTCTGTCTTTGACGTATATCAAAAATGTTAATATTTTTACCGGCTAGAAGTGCAGTGATATCCTGTGCCTGTTTTTGAGTGAGTGAAACCTTATGCTGTTTAGCAAGGGAAAGCAGTTCATCGGGGCGTATATTGTTGATTTTATGATTGACCATCATTTCAAATAATTTCAAACGATCTCCTCCTTTGTTAAAACATATGAAGGAGGAAGACGTATTTGAACATGAAACTTCGTTTTGGTTACGGTAAATTGGTTCAGATGACTTTTTTTTGGTGATTCGGGGCGTTTCGGCACTTGTTAAGAAGACCGGATTCTTTACATCTGGACTTCTTTGATTTATACTAACGATTGTTAATCGTAATGATTCTTAAAAAAAAGGTGATCTCTTTGGATAATGTAGTAAACCCCATAGTTAAATTTGAAGATATATCATACAAATATACAAAAGATCTAGTGCTGGAACATGTTTCACTTGAAATTCCTAGAGGGGCCTTCTTAGCTATCGTCGGGCCGAATGGATCCGGTAAGTCAACGCTTTTGAAGTTGCTGCTTGGTCTGTTCAAGCTTCAAAAGGGCAAAATTGAAATATTCGGGGAAGACATACGACGCTTTAAAGATTGGCAAAAGGTCGGGTTCGTTTCCCAAAAGGCGAATTCCTTCAACTCAGGATTCCCTGCCACTGTTTTTGAAGTGGTTCAGAGCGGTTTGACCAAAAAAATTGGCTTGTTTAAGTTTGCAGGCAAAGAGGATAAGCAAAAGGTGAAGAAGGCTCTGGAATCCGTGGATATGCTTGAATATCAGAACCGTAATATCGGGGAATTGTCCGGAGGCCAACAGCAAAGGGTATTCATTGCCCGTTCACTGGTCAGCGAACCGGAATTGATGATATTGGATGAACCCACGGTTGGCGTTGATTCAAAAAACGTCCATCAATTTTATGAAATGCTTGAGATGTTGAATAAAAAATTAGGAATAACCCTGATTTTAGTAACCCATGATGTTGGTACTGTGACCGATAAAGTCACACATGTCGCCTGTTTGAATAAAAAGCTTCATTTTCATGGGGATGCCCGTGAATATAATGAATTGGATGAAGGTGAGCTCTCGTCCATTTATGGACATGGGGTCCAATTTTTAAATCATAATCATTAATATGTTTTGGAGGATAGCCCAATGATATCGGGGATATTGCAATTTGAATTTTTGCAGAACGCATTCTTGACCGGAATCATCATCGGAGCGATTGCGCCATTAGTGGGCGTTTTTGTCGTGGTAAGGCGGATGTCGATGATTTCCGATGCGCTCAGTCATGTAGCGCTTGCTGGTATAGCGTTTAGTTTATTGCTGCAGAAGAGCTTTCTATCTTTAGCAGGATTGAATCCACTTTATATTGGAATGGCGTTTTCTGTAGGTGGTTCATTATTCATTGAAAAATTAAGAGGGGTGTACAAGCATTACCAAGAGCTTGCAATCCCGATCATAATGTCCGGCGGCATGGGTCTTAGTGTCATTTTCATATCCATTGCAGATGGTTTCAATACCGATTTATATGGTTATTTATTCGGCAGTGTCAGTGCCGTCAGCCGGGCGGACCTGTATGTCATTTTGGCAGTGGGGCTAGTCGTAGCCTTGATGCTTACCTTATTGTATAAAGAATTATTTCTGTTATCTTTTGATGAAGAGCATGCCAAAGCGTCTGGAATACCTTATAAGGCGATTCATTTTATTTTTATTGTCATGGTCGCATTGGTCATTGCGGCTTCCATGAAAATCATTGGCATATTACTTGTTTCTTCGCTCATGACGCTCCCGGTAGCAGCTAGCCTCCGCTTTGCGAAGGGCTTTAAGCAGATGATTGGTTATTCGGTATTATTCGGTGAAGTTTCTGTCATTGGCGGATTATTCTTATCATACAACCTTGACCTCGCTCCTGGTGGGACCATTGTAATTATAGCTGTACTAATTCTCATCTTGTCAATTTTGTTTGATAAGTGGAAAAATCGATAGATGGGGTGATGTATTTTGAACGTAACTACTGCCATGCAACTTTTAAAAGATAAAGGTTTTAAGCATACAGGAAAGAGGGAAGAAATGCTTCAGCTTTTCTCTTCCAGTGATAAATATTTAACGGCCAAAGATGTATTGGAGAATATGAAAAAGGATTATCCAGGTTTAAGCTTTGATACGATTTACAGGAACCTTTCCTTATTTGTCGAGCTTGGCATCTTTGAAGCAACCGAGTTGGAAGGGGAAAAGCGTTTTCGTTTTACATGCGGTCATTCTTCCCACCATCACCACTTCATCTGTTTGAATTGTGGAAAAACGAAAGAAATCGAACTGTGCCCGATGCAGGAACTTCAGGAAAGCTTGAAGGACTACGATGTTTCGGGGCATAAATTTGAAATTTACGGACGCTGTCCCGCATGTAGCGTATCTTTGGAAGCATAAAAACCATTGACCTCCAGTCAATGGTTTTTTCTTGTCTCATTTTATAGTCGTCACTTTCCCTGACATCCAATTATTCACCCAGGCTGAGGCTTCTTGCCAATTGTTGACCCGAATCACCCTTTCAGGCACGGGATCTTGATTGTAGGGGGTATTAAATAAAATCACGGGTATTTTACACTCTTCCGAAATCGCCACTGCGTTATCGTGCTTGTCCTCTAAAAAGAGATCGACTTCGAATTTTTTGGCTGCAGCAATCTTATCGTGAGAACCTACAAGTTCTATATGATCATATAGGACTTGATTAGTCGAAAACCAATCCTTCGTTACATCCAATAGGCGGGTGCTCCTGGCACTGATGAAATAAAGGTTGGCTTGTTCTGTCCATTTTTCCAAAACATCTTTCGCACCCTCAGCCAATAATGATTCGGAATAGATGAGTGGCTCGGTCTCAATGAACCATTTAGTGAAATCCTCTTTTGGAACATTCACGAAAGGGAATAAGTCATATTCTGTAATGTCTTCATAAGCTAAATTCAGCTGAAAAGCTTTATTTAAAAAGGGGACCATGGAATCAGGTCTTGTGACAGTCCCGTCTATATCGATGCCAAAACGTTTTTTCATGATGAATCTCTCCTCATTTTCAATACTTGTAATAGTGTAACATATCCCCTCATAGCTTTGGTAAAAACCCATATTTATTTCCAAGACATGAAACCATTTTCACGGTGGTTCCTGCAATTTTTACATACACTATAAATGCTTCACAAACGAAAGTGAGGGATGCGCGAATGGAAAAAGATCAATACTCCAGTATTGACGATGAAATGCAATTGGCGAAAGAGGGAAGTGAACCATCCGTTGTGGATGATCAGCATCATGAACGGTATTATAATGAAGATACACCTGAAGATGACAGACGATATGAGAGTCGTGGGACCATAACCAATATGGATAACCGGTATCAGGAAGAAACGTCTGCCGAGATTTCAGCACCACCTCAGCGAATCAGGTCATATAGAAATGATGAACCTGTAGAGGATAATGTTTCGGGGGATGTGGCATCAAGAGGAAAAGTGATTGGTGTCATATCATTGATCATCTCCATTTTATCGTTATTCATGATGCCTTTCATTTTAGGGATTGTAGGTATCATTGTAGGAATAGTGGCCAGAAGCCGGGGATCGAACCTGGGTACATGGGCCATCGGCATAGGTGCAGTCTCCATCATCGTTGCCATATTCATCCTGCCGTTCTTTTAGCATCATTAAACCCTTTGATGTCATTATGCATCAAAGGGTTTTTCAAACAAAAAAAATCCCGATAATGAAAATTCGGGATTTTTTTTGTTTTATTTATTTAGTGTAGCTGCAGCAGCAGCTTCGGCTCTTTGTTTTTCATAGTACTCTTCAGCGATTTTGTCAATTTCCTTTTTCAGTTCCTCGACCATCGTCTCTTCAGGCACTTTACGTACGATTTGACCTTTTCTAAACAATAAACCTTCACCACGTGCCCCGGCAATGCCGATATCAGCCTCACGGGCTTCTCCAGGGCCGTTTACCGCACAACCAAGCACTGATACCTTTATTGGTGCTTTAACGGTCTGGATGTACTCTTCAACTTCATTGGCGATGGAAATCAAATCAATCTCGATTCGACCGCAAGTAGGGCAGGAAATTAAAGTGGCCATGTTAGAAGCAAGGCCAAATACTTTTAGAAGCTCCCTTGCCACCTTCACCTCTTCGACAGGGTCGGCACTTAAGGAAACACGCATCGTGCTCCCGATTCCTTGACTTAGGATGGCACCTAATCCGGCAGCGCTTTTTACGGTCCCGGAGAACAGTGTTCCTGATTCCGTGATCCCAAGATGTAAAGGATAATCGAATGCTTTTGAAGCTTTTTCATATGCTTCGATGGCTAAATTGACATCGGAAGCCTTCATGGAAACGATAATGTCATGAAAATCGAGGTCTTCCAGGATCTTGATATGGTGTAAAGCACTTTCCACCATTCCATCAGCCGTCGGGAAGCCATATTTCTCGATGATTTTCTTCTCGAGAGAACCAGCATTTACCCCTATGCGGATTGGGATTCCTTTAGCCTTTGCAGCTTTCACGACTGCTTCAACCTTTTCACGGCGTCCGATGTTACCAGGATTTATCCTGATTTTATCCGCTCCGCCTTCAATGGCCTTCAAAGCAAGTTTGTAATCGAAATGGATATCGACTACAAGAGGGATGTTTATCCGTTTTTTTATCTCAGAGATTGCATCAGCTGCCCTTTCATCCGGACAGGCGACACGTACGATTTGACATCCCGCTTCTTCAAGACGAAGGATTTCTGCAACCGTTGCTTCAACATCATGTGTTTTTGTCGTTGTCATGCTTTGTACGATAACTTCATTATTGCCGCCAATCGTTAAGTTTCCGACTTTAATTGGCCGCGTCTTGGTGCGATGTATGATTTCACTCAAGTGGAATTCTCTCCTTTAGGAAAAAATCAGTTTTGATTTTTAATTTGCTTCTCTGAAATATTGTATCAATGTACATACCGCTTGACAAGGAAATAGGACGCATAATCTTATTTCAATATGAGATTTTTCCTATTTCAGGATATACCTGGTGCTTGGAAAACCCCTTTAATGGTACTTGTGAAGGCGCAGAACCCTTTTGACAGTTATTTATAAACGGGTATCTTATATGTTTTGCCAATCTGCATATTTTCGGGCTTCAATCCTTCATTCAAACTTTGAAAGTCAGCGATGATCGTTTCGATTGGCTGATTGGATCCGTCTTTTTCCGTTTCAACAATGGAGAGTAAGGTATCCCCGGGTTTCATGGTGATTTCTTTATAAGCGGCAGATGGTGTGGATGCAGGCTGGCTGGCCGGCACGGCCGGTTCGCCTGTAGAGGCCGGTGGATGGGAAGCCGGCAGGGTACCCGTAGTCAAATCAAAATAAATAATAAATAAAGTGAAACAGAATGAGATAAAAAGCAGTAGCCGTTTCAATTTTCCATCCTCCCAAGCTTGTCTTTAATTCATCATACTTGGAGGGGACAAAAAATATGCCTAAAAATGGGCAATTTTTCAAATGGAATGTGAGAGTGACCAATCAAATTTTCTATTTCGGTTGAGTAACATCCTTATTATTTGAATGTGTGCTAAGAAAGGAGCGAATTTCCTTTAGGGTCAGACCGCTCGTTTTTGCCTCCATTATGAGTAACAACCACTGTACATCAATATGACTCTCTTCACGTCTATCACCCCTTAAATACTATTTCAACCATAAGTATAGGAATAACTTGGTGAGTATTTTGTCGAATTAAGTAGATATAAAAAATGATTACTGTAGTCATATGCGGGAAAGGCATGGATTACTCGATTTTATCCAAAAGCAAAAAGATCTGGAGCAGGCGGGTCGGATCTTGGTTTGTAGACTAATGAGTTCTATCAAAATTTACAAGATGATTGGAACGGGTGTGCGCGGGACTCCTGCTTAGAAAAGCGCGTCTAAGGGAGAACCCGCAGGCGCAAAGAGGACCGCCCGCGGAAAGTCAGTGCCCTACGTTCCAATTTTACAAACTCATAAAAGACTGTAGGCAAACTCGATTCTCATCGAGTTTGCCTACAGTCTGAGTTCGAAACTTTTTAATGTCAATTTCCGATCTTATTGGCTGATGTTTCTTTAATGGATAAATATAACATCATCAATGTCACAAACCAGCTAATGATGGAAGCGAATGGTACATTTGCTTGAAAAGCATCCATGATGGTGAAGAATATGGTGGCAAGCGTTATGCTGTATGCACCGATTCTCCAAAGATGCCGATAGGAAAGAGGACGGCCAAGAGCATTTTTGAAAAAAAGACCGAAAGCGGCAAGGATTGTCACTTTAATGAAGATTCCGCTAGCAGTAAACAGGTATAATATAAGTAGAAGCAATGGAAGGATGATCGGCAGCACAGATTCAACTGAATCAAGCCAAGTGGATATTTCCTGATTATCTCCCTCCAGAACTGAATATGGAGAGGATTGCACGTTGCCTCCGGATACGAAAACCAGATCAGACTTTAAAAGCGCGACAGCCTCATCAGCTTTTGCAGCTACTTCTTCCGGGGTCAAGGCTCCCGTGCCATCTACAAAAATTTGATATCCGTTTTTATTCAGGCTAAATGGCTCATCTTTTTCAGTCGTCAACGTGCCATTTTTGATTTCAAATGGCGGTAAGTCTTCGGATACTGTTTCGTGCATGGCATCTATTCCGTCAGCTACCATTGTACCGAAATAAAAAGCTGAAGGGAGAAAGGCGATGAGACTTATAAAGAAAACGAATAAAATCGTTTTCCCGATACCTTGGTTTTGAAAGGAAGCGATATCTTTTGGAGAATATAAGCTTACCCACAGTTGTTTGAATATGTTCATGTTTTCAGCACCTAACTATATAAGATTCCTAACCAATTTTAACTATATGGGAAAAATAAAACAACCTGTATTCCGCTTCATTGGTTTCAACCATCAGTAATGAGGTAATTATGGAGAGATAAAGTCAAATTATAAATGAAATGAGAAAGGGGCGTTTTAGTTATGGATACACTATTTTGGATAATAATTACCCTCATGTTCATAATGGGATTTGTCGGTCTGATTTTTCCAATCATCCCAAGTGTTTTGTTCATTTTCGGCGGAATATTGTTATATGGACTATTTTATTCTTTTGAACCATTTGGCTGGTTTTTCTGGACGGTCCAAATTTTATTCGTCATCCTTTTATTCGCAGCTGATTATATTGCGAACATGGTCGGGGTCAAAAAGTATGGAGGCACGAAAGCGGGAATTTGGGGCAGTACGATTGGGCTTCTGGTCGGGCCATTCGTGATTCCGTTCGTCGGAATACTAATAGGTCCATTCATCGGGGCATTCCTGGCTGAGATAATAGTACATAAAAAAGACCCGGTTACTGCTTCAAAAATCGGCCTTGGTTCCGTTGTAGGCTTTATAAGCAGCGTAATCACAAAAGGGATCATTCAACTTTTGATGATAGGATATTTTATATTCGTGGTATTCTCATAGGAAATAAAATCGAAAAATGAAAAATTGAGGCATAAGGTTTGAAACGGTTACAAAAATTTGATACTCTATTGCTAGCGAGCTTTAGGTATCTTTCGAGAACTGAAGCCCTCAAAAAAACAGCTTACATAGGGAGGAATTTTATTATGGCTTTTGAACTTCCACAATTACCGTATGCATATGATGCATTAGAACCACACATCGACAAAGAAACAATGAACATTCACCACACTAAACATCACAACACATATGTGACAAACCTGAACAATGCGCTAGAAGGCAACCAAGAACTTCTAAGCAAAAGCGTTGAAGAAATCGTCGCTAACCTTGACGCAGTACCTGAAGCTGTTCGTACAGCTGTACGCAACAATGGTGGCGGACATGCTAACCACACTTTATTCTGGGAAATCCTTTCACCTAACGGCGGCGGACAACCAACTGGTGAATTAGCGGATGCTATCACTTCAAAATTCGGAAGCTTTGACAGCTTTAAAGAAGAGTTCGCTAAAGCGGCTACTACTCGTTTTGGATCTGGCTGGGCTTGGCTTGCAGTCAACAATGGCGAGTTGGAAGTAACAAGCACACCGAACCAAGACAATCCATTATCAGAAGGTAAAACACCGCTTCTTGGATTGGACGTTTGGGAACATGCTTACTACTTAAACTACCAAAACCGCCGTCCTGAATACATCAATTCTTTCTGGAATGTTGTAAACTGGGATGAAGTTGCAAAACGTTACAGTGCTGCAAAATAATTTGTAATTAAAAAAGACAGGATTCCTTTTGTGAAAAGGAATCCTGTCTTTTTTTTGTTTCTTTTATCCGAACGGGAACATTAAAGAAAAACAATATAAAGGCAACTCGTATTGCTGTTTCGCCAAAAGAAGTGAAAGAAACTCACGAGTAAAAGCATCGAATTCACGAGTAACGCACAACTTTAGAGTAAACACTCCAATTCCTGAGTGAAATCTCGAAACTCACGAGTAAAAGCTCAAAACTCACGAGTAAAAGGCCGAAATTCACGAGTAAAAGCTCAAAACTCACGAGTAAAAGCATTGAATTCACGAGTAACGCACAACTTTACGAGTAAACACTCCAATTCCTGAGTGAAATCTCGAAACTCA
>NZ_VHIK01000041.1:0-57619 GCF_006680105.1 Bacillus sp. B4EP4a | reverse complement strand
TTACTGAGGGGCTCTATTTTTTTCAAACCTGATATTTAACGAACTACAGGAATGCTAACCTGCACCGTTAGTTGCATAAGGGTACTTTCTTCTCTAATTTGAATGTATGATTTGTATAAGAATCTTACATTCAAAAGACCACCAATTTGGTGGCCTTCTAAATGAACTAAGACAGTCGTTAGTTATTAATGTGTTTAAATTTTAATTGGCTTCAAATGGTAACTTTCTAATGTCGGAAACATCCGTGTGTTCGTAGTTAATCACTTCGAATCCATTCGGTGCAGCCTAGGTCCTTCATAAGGATTATGTTTTATTTGTTTTTCTTTTTTCAATTTCTTTTTTCACCAAAGGAATTACCTTTTCTTTTACTGCCTTTTGTACTTTTGGATCATTTATTAATTTTTTAAATTTGTCTTTCAACATTCATACCTCCGATTTATTAAATTTGGGATTTAACTAATATGGAGTTGTGTCCTAAAAGGAATAAGATTCTGCTATCATATGATAATTGTACTCTAAAGAATACATTGTGTCTTGCAGGAGCCAGACAACCAAATGTGAAAGAAACAGATTAATTGGTATACTTTAATTTTATTATTTCGGATATATAAACTTTAATTCATCATGATAAAAATTAAAATAGATAAATTACTAATATCGTAACCCATTACAATGCAAATAAATCCTGGAACGATTTCATGCTGAATCTAAATAAAAG
The DNA here is from genome assembly GCF_006680105.1 of Bacillus sp. B4EP4a. Taxonomy (NCBI): domain Bacteria; kingdom Bacillati; phylum Bacillota; class Bacilli; order Caryophanales; family Bacillaceae; genus Bacillus; species Bacillus sp. B4EP4a. The sequence continues at coordinate 56,901 of NZ_VHIK01000041.1, read as the reverse complement.
GTAATTATAGTAAAAGGAAAAAACTCACTTAAAGATAGCTTTCATTTTCAGCTAACACACCTGTTAGTTGTAGAAGGATTTTAAAGCCATGGACTTACGCTCCACTAAAAACTTATAGGGGCTTCTTCACGAGTACAGGTCAGGTATTTTCGGGATACAGCATTAAAATATCCTACATCAATAATTGCTTTTTCTCCTTTATCAGGGCATTGAATATGCGTCAGCTGAAGTGATTCATTGATGATGACCAAGTCTATTGCGTCCAATTCCTTTTTGCAGCACGAACATTTTACAGCTAGTAAGTTTTCTTTTTCCATTAAAGATGCCCCCTTTTGATAAATAGGTATTCTTTATTTCTAGTCGCTAATCCTACCAGTTCACATAACTGTCAAAAATTTCTTTTTCCATAAGTATTCAGCTGGATCTTCATAGCTTGTTCAACTAACCTGTCCCGTTAGTGCCATAAGAAAAAGCCGCCTTAAAGACAGCTCTGATCTTCAGCTAACGCACCCTTTAGTTGAATAAGAATTCATTGTGGCTATTACCAAGAAGATATTACAAAAGCTTCAACCAATCGGCTTCCGTCCATTACTCTCCGATACATTGGACGAAGCTCTTGAGGACTTCAATCTTTAACTGGAAATAAAAAAAAACCCTACTCTTTTCGAAAAGGGTTCTTCTTTTGGTTATGTTTAAAAATAGTGTTGAAAATTAAGCGATTTTTTAAGGAATACTGTGACATATTTATATGAGAATTGCTCGAGAGTTTAAGAAAAACGTTTAACCAAACATTACTAAGATGTTTGGTTGGTCATTAAAGCGTTCAAATAAAGTAGGAGCATCAATAAAATTAAAACCGAACATTCCTTAGCTAAAGAATGTTCGGTTTCCTAATCCATAAATTTTCTTGAAGTAGCTTTAATATCTAGATGCTTTCCTGATACCTCATACCATAAACAAATCATTATCAAAGCATTTCTGATGTTGGCCTTATATGTACTGGCATGATGCTAAAGAAATCTCTTTTATAATAGAGGTTGTGAAGGAATGTACTTAAAGTAACCAGGCAATTTAGTGTAATAATGCAGTTACCCAACCAGCGTGCGGCTTTTGATTAAACTAGTATATAAACATAATCAATTGCCTCTCAAAATGAAAGAAACTCCAACAGAATGCTGGAGGATTCTTAAGATTATTTTTAAAACTTATCCGGAAACTGCTTTATAACTCCCGCAGAGATAGTATCCGCCATTAAGATTATATGTGTGACCCCTTCGTCAATTGAAACGATTCTTCCGTTCCAATTTTTTGCTAAGCTTGTAGATAAATCATTTGTCACTAATTTCAAATGCATATAAAGCAAATTTTTTAGATCTTCATTTTTCAAATAGGGGTTGGCACCGCTAAGGAAAGCTGCTATTTCATCAGCATTTCTATACCATTCTTTGTTTAGCTGTTTCACCAAGACTTCATTTCCGCTTTTAGCCGCATCTACAATCTTTCCCGCAATAACAATATGCTCCTTAAGCAAATCCGTAAGTTTGTTCCCAGCTTTCTCTCCGTATACTGGCTTTATAGCATTTCCAATATCCTCCTGATTTTTCAGAAGCCTAGCCAATACCTGTTTTTGATCCTCCGCTCCAGCTGTTGTTGCACTTGTAATGTAATTACTTGTCCACAAAACATGATCAATCCAAAGTTTCCTGAATTCATTTGCGAACTTTAGCTCAGATTGACTAACACTTTGTACCTGCGGTTTAGCGTATGCACTGGTTGTTCCAGACACCATGCTTAGAGGAAATAAAAAAATAAATCCCATCAACAATAATTTTTTCATAACACCATCTCCTTCCAAAGTTTAATAACACCTTTTTATTATTGATATATAGGATTTTAATATTCATAATAATGGTTCTACTTCACATGGTCCTATGTAAGCTGTTTTTTATAAGATTAGGTCATTTATCATAGTATTAATACACGGACACTACAACGTGCAATTTGTGCCTAAAATATGATGAACTAATGTTTAAATTACTTGAAACTTCAAGAATGAGACGCCAAGAAATAGTGGGTGTAATATAGGAGCAAGTTAAATTTGACATAAAAAAGCGCCTTTCTCAGGGGCGCTAAGCTGGTTATTTATAGTTAATAAATTGATTCCCTTTATATAAGACAGTGAATGTTGGTTTTACCCTTTTGATATAGTGCAGGAATCAACGTTACATTCTTTTAAAGCATTATCAATCAATGAAAGCTGATCATCAATCATTGATAAGTAGAAAATATGATAGTCATTTATTTGTTCCTTTAACTCCAACAGCAGCGTTTTGTCCCTTAGTACAAGGAAAATCTCTTCTGGATGTAACATATCACTTCTCCTTTTAGGTAAGATATTACCTTTTACCCTAATTATTACAATTATTAACTTTTAAGCGGATGTTTTGTATCATATTTCACAAGGAATATTTAGAGGGAGTTACTAAACTGTCCGAAGACAATAGGTTAGTTAAAAAAACCATGCAACTGAGTTTCATAAGGGAGTGGCTGAAGAAGCACAACGATAAGTATAAAGAATATTTATAAAAAAAGGCTGTCGTATATTAGCCTTTAACGTCGAAAATGTCCCCTTCTTACATTGTTGTGTTAGACTTAATATATAAAACCATATTTTCTTGGGGTTTTTTGACTTTTATTAATCACACTTCTATAAGGGAAGGAGTATAAGAAATGGAGAAAATCAGCGTTTTTCTGGATGACTATCGGAAAGCTCCCGATGGCTATGTGTTAGTCGAGACTATTGACGAATGTATAGAGCTATTGCAAAACTTTGATATTGAACACCTCTCTTTGGACCATGATTTATTAAATAAAACTAGGAATGGTTTTATGCTTGTTCAAAAGATGGTCAAAGAAAAACTTTTTGCTAACCGCATCACTATTCACTCTGCCAATTCAGTTGGCGGTAAAGCAATGTATAACTGTTTAAAGCAAGCACAACGGAATTTAACAATGCCCCCTGCCATTATTGTTTCCTTACGCCCCCTGCCCCTCAAATTCTTCCCGTCAAAGGTTCTGCAACATTATATAGATATAAGGTAAACTCTTCTCAATTACATTTCATAGAAGAATTATACGATGCTTTTGAGATCGTATTGCGGAAACGATTTTTTTTGCTTTAATTCAACCTGAAGATGGTACTGTTAATGAGTTTATTGTAATACCATCTCGACAACAGCCGTAATATGTAAAAATTGCTCAGGCTAGAAAAGCATTTTTAAAAATCAATGTATTTTTGAATGATTAAATGCTTGCGTAAAACTCGTAAAATACAAAAAAAGCAATTCACATGTAGTGTAATTGCTTTTTTTAATGTATGTTCGAGCTTCATGGTAGTTTATAAGTTAAAGTCTATATATCGCTTTATATTCTACAGCAGAGATTCCATTATTTTGCCCGGTTTACAACAGATATTACTTGTTTTTTACGATTGATAAAATCGTAATAGTGCTTATAATGCAGAGTGTGCCGAGCCACTCGGCAAAACCGAATGTTACATTCAGCCAGAAAACGGATATTAAGGTTGCGGATAATGGCTCAACTGAAGCTAATAAACTTACCTCTGAAGCAGAGATGAATTTTGTACTTTCCAAATAAAAATAAAAAGCAATGATCGTTCCGAAAATGATGATGAATAATACCGCTGAAAATGAAGGTAACGTCCAACTGCCTTCGAATGCCCATGGAGGATGAATCATGCTAAAGCATATGCCCCCAATCAACATGCCCCATCCCACAACAATCATTGAACCCCATCTTGAAAGGAGTTTAGAAGGCTGCAATGTATAGAATGCCAATGCAAAGGCTGATGTTATTCCCCAAAATACTGCCCACCCGGAAATGGAAAGTGTACGTATGCTTCCTCCTGTCACAAGCAAAAAAGTGCCTAAAATCGCTATGATCACAGCTACACTCACAGTAATGCTTGGAAAACGTTTGGAATGAATGGCTAAATAACAAGTGATCAGGGCCGGTGCCAAGTATTGAAGGACTGTGGCAGTGGCTGCGTTGCCATGTTCAATTGCTGCAAAATATGTGTATTGAACAGCGAGCATTCCCAAAATTGCAAAAAGGATAATTTGAAGCGCATCTTTTTTAGTTTTCCAAATCTCAAAAACTTTCAGTCTTTCATTCTTATACGCGACCCCCAATAAGATGATCCCAGAAAGCAACAAGCGTACAACAGTGAGCCACTCTGGACTGAAACCTTGCTGCTGGAATAGATATTGAGCGGCCGTTCCTGATACTCCCCATAACGCAGCGCCAGTCAGTACTAGTGCAATTCCTTTATTTCTTGAAGTTGATATAGCAACTAAAGTATCATTACTCATTTTTTTCTTCCCCACTTTTTACACGTTTCGTATGGGCTTGAATTCTAAAGTAACTTTCTTTCCAATTCTTTTCTATCACCTTAAGCACCATAGTGAGATTTCCATTTCTTAATGCCTGTATGATCTGATCATGCTCATCAATGGAAAGATGAACATCACTTACCTGATTGAAATAAAACAGTTCCATTCGTATAAGCTTTTGTTTGAGTCCTGATAGAATCCGCTTCAATTCATCATTTGTAGAAAGATTGATGTAAATGGAGTGAAAGTCATCATCTTTCTGAACGGCCATTATTTGATTTCCCTCGTCGATTGCTTTTTTCACTTCATGATTGATGGCTTCCATCTCAATTAAGTGTTTTTCTTCAATAAAATCAAAAGCCTGTTCCATAGCCAACTTTTCCAGTGTCCAAACAATGGAATATATGTTTAATACCCCTTCGAATTGAATAGGGGAAACAATAGTTGAACGACTAGGCTTGGTCTCTACAAATCCCTCATCCTCAAGCCTTAAAAGTGCTTCTCTAATGGGGGTTCTGCTTACTCCCAATTGTTCAGCTAATTCTTTGTCGCGTAATTGTTGGCCTGGCGTTAGGATTCCCTGCACAATCCAATCCCGCAAAATCATGTATGCTTCTTCACGTACAGAAGTACGTTTAATTTTATGTGATGAATTTGAATGCACCAACGGCTTTACCTCCTTGAAATACCAATATATAATATGCAATATATCACATATCGCATGCCGTTGAAATAGAAATAAGAAAGTTTTACCGCTGTATTTTTTAATTGATTTCATAATTGCTCCACCACATGGCGTAAGACTCAGTCGTGATGGTCTCGTCAACGGAGAAAGTAAAAGCCAAGAATAATAGAATTCAAACATTTTCTTTTCAAACCAAAAAGACAACACTCACAACCAGAGTGCTGTCTTTTTATTTGAGATTATCCCATCATTAATAAGTTATTCTTTTGCCCTTGGAAAGCGGAAAACTGCTAACCTTTATTTATTTTCTAAAGTATGAACGGTATAAGAAACTTAACTCATTCTTTACGCAATAATATGTTAAATAAAACTTAAATCTTTCCCTCCATTGTCCAATACGATTCCTTTTGCAATCTTCAAGACCCCTTCGGCATCATTGAGATTGACTAATTCAACTGGGGAGTGGGAATATCTGCGCGGTGTTGAAAGAACTCCTACTGGTATCCCTTTATTCGGGGAGTCATTCCATTAGGGTTGGTCATGTCAAAATACCAAAGAAAGACGACTTTAGTCAAACTTCTTCCCTTGCAGCAAAATTCCGATTGCGAATTCCATTCGAATTGTTTCGAATGTTTTCTAAAAAAATGTCTTGAAAATGTCTTGGTGCTGACCGCACTCATTACAGGAATATTCTATTTCTAATGCATCTTCAGTTACTGTATGTACTGTCTCTTTTTTACAAGTTTCACAAAATCTCTTTTCGGTTATTTCTTTCATGTATCATTCACACTCCGTTTTCCCATCATTGTTTGTAGCCTTGTTAATATTATTTTGCGAATATCCTTCAGAAAAAATACCTTTTTCCTGAAGTTCCTCAAAAAGAGGGAAAAGTATTCAGAGAAAAAGGTACCAAGATATTCAATTACCCTTCGGATTCCAATACATCAAAGCGGCATGAAACGGATATTCGTATTCGAAAACTCCTTCTTTTTCCACCACATATTTATTAAGGATCGTTTTTACTTCATCATAGGAAAAATGTTCATCGAGAATTTTTGTTGTATTATCGCGAATCATTTCTTCATAGGTGGAATAGATTTTTTTACTTTTCAATTTAACGATCTTACAGTCCGCCAGTATTCCAAGTTGATACAAAACATTCAAGATGTGTATGTAATCCCGCTTTCTTAAATTGATCGTATATCCTCGTTGCTTCAACTCCATATAATGAGGTTTTTCTGGGCCGGTTGTCATACCTACAATCACTAACCGGGCTGCAGAATCATTCATTTTTAATAAGGTTTGACCGATTTCTGTCATACGGTAATAACAATTAAAACCAAATACTACATCATATCTGTCTCTTTTAGTATCACTTTCCCACTTATCATGAATCAATTCCATGTTTTCGAAATCTTTTTCGTTCGCCTGGGATTCCAAAAAACTGATAATGCTTTTGGAACTATCTATACAAGTTAGCTTCCTGACTTCTTTTGCAATATCGAATGTATAATTGCCCCATCCAGGGCCGATTTCCAAAACATGATCATCCTGTTTTAATAATGCCAATAACTCTTGCTGCACATGTTTTGCATAAGGATCCGCTTTATGTTGTTTTTTCTCTGCCACCTTGGAAGACCAAAAAGCTTCTTCTGCTGCATCATCTTTTAGCCTGTTAGGTATCTTCCCTGTATGATCTGCCATTGCCTGTTTCCAAAGTTCAATATAATCAAAATTATCGGTTTTCATCCGCACGCTCCTCAAATTATATAATTTATGTATAATAATTTTTTCTTAAACTATTCTTACCCCATAGTTGCAACAGAAAAAGAGCTGCAAATCAGCTCCTGATAATGAACAAAGCCTTTTTATATTATAATCTCTCAACATATTAGAATTGGTCATACTCAACTACTTGCAGCGTTTTGTCCAAAGACTCACTGCTTTAGGGCTTTCTATTTCTCTATTTTATAGGTACTCTTTTTAATAATACAATAAGATTATCAATAAAGTTTTGTTAACATTAATCGAAAAGGGGAAAGCTGACGTTTCATCCACTTCTCCCCTTCTATTATCTTATAAAAGGTTTACACGTTTTTAAAATGCTGTTGGATATAAGAATTCACTTTATCAGGCACTTCGATTTGGATAAAATGCCCGGCATTTTGAATAATGTGAACCTGTGCATGTGGGAATCCTTCTTTCTGGAGCTTGTAGGCAAATTCAAAAGGTATATAAGGATCCATCTCTCCCCAAATTATTGTGACAGGTATTTTGATCTGATTTAGTTTTTGATTGTACGATTTTACCTTTTCTATATTTCCGGAACGGTATAGATCTAAGATGACTTTACAAGATTCGGGTGTTCTAAAGACACGAAAGAAGTCTTCCAGAATTTCGTCAACTATGCTCGGAATCGTTTTCTTCAATTCAGTTTGAGCTTGGGGATCATCTGACATGCGCTTCATTATTTTCTCCCCGGCATATGGTGTTCTCCAAATCTGAGCAAGTGAGTGCCACTTATAATCTACTGATATGGTTGTATTTGAAACAAAGAGACTTAGTATTCTCTCTGGATGATCACATGCCCATTTCAGTCCAATAAGTCCGCCCCAGTCATGTACAATAAGGTGGAATTTATCTAGTTTTAGTTCCCTTGTAAAATCCGATACAAACTGTTCATATCTTTCCCATGTTGAGGATTCATCAAACTGTTCACTTTGGCCGAATCCAGGGAGGTCCGGTGCAATGGTTCTAAATCCACAAGACACAATGCATGGAATCATTTCCTTCCACAAAAGGCTGGACTCAGGTACCCCGTGCAATAAAAGAACTGGGGGATCATTAACATTGCCTTTCTCGATATAAGATACCATCTTTCCATTTATTATCATTTTTTTCTTTTCCACTTTTATCTACCTCCTGTATAAAGTATTTTGAAACCTTATTAGCATTAAGCCAGGTGATAGTTCCTGGCTAGAATGGGGATTTCTTTAGAATAGACTATGGATAAAATAACCATATAGAGAGTTTAAATGGAATTACTATCAAATTCCCTCTCTCATTTCTATGTTAGTTTGCTATTTAATGCTTGTGTTTTTAGATTTTTATCCAAAGTTTATTCAAAAATGGATTTATCGTGGATATGGACTCCTTCAATTCTTTGTCCGAAATTTATTCGCTTCCATCTCTACCCTATATAACATCAAACAGCACAACAAAAAAAGGTAAAGCCACAAAAAGGCCTTACCTCTGAAATGATTAAAACCTTTATTACTCTAAAGGTATCAAAGTTAATTGATCAATCCACTTAAATTGTACTTCCGCTCTATAATGCATGATCTAATCATTACGGGTGTTTCATCTAGTTCATTTGAATCCGTAAATGATTCAAAGTTTCTAACCCAATCTTTTCTAGGTTTTAGGTAGGTTCCTTTATTGTAATTTAGACATCTGTGGACTTTTGCTGAGTGAAAAAAAATATGAAGATGATAATGGGAATGGCTATTAGAAAGGCATTGTTTCTCGAACTTTTAATTGTAGGAATATCTGTTAATGACATTTTTACTCATTCCCTTTTAATGTAGTTAATAATTCTGGTGGTACATTATAGTGCTTCTTTACAATCGTATTAAAAAAATTATAATCTTCAATTGGCAATGCCGGAACAACTTCAGGATAACCAAAAATAGGACCGGAAACATTAATTGAGAAATCACCTGACGAAATAAATATTCCAGTCACATGTATGGCATCATTGATTAATAATATAGCTATAATGATGTCCAATATATCGATAAAAAGATTTCCCACTTGCGAGTGGTCCTTCCCTTCTAAACGATGGCCCCCAAAAAGAGGCCCACCTAATGAGAGACTAAATCTGCCTGCTCTTACAAAAACGCCAATGATTGTGATTTGTCCAGTTAATAATAGGATGGCTGTTGTAATTTCGAGATTACGCTGAAAGGAGTGAATTACTTTTTTTTCTGAATTATCTACACAGGTTTCAATCAATATCACCACTCCCCATGTAGGCATTTTATTCATATAAACGGGCAAACGTCACTGATTTGTTTGATTTTTTATATTTAAAAGTTCTATTACTGAATATATTGCTTTTTCAATTTCTTTATATCCGGTACATCGACAAATATTCGAAGAAAGCCATGTTTCAATTTTTTCAGGACTTGGGTTCCTGTCATTAAGGAGTAAAGCCTGGCAAATCATTATAAATCCTGATGTACAATACCCACATTGAAAAGCAAAATGTTCCACAAATGCTCTCTGAATCGGGGTATTCTTGAGGCCCTCTATTGTAAGGATTTCTGAATCAATGGCTTCAATGGCTAACATTAAACAGGATTTCATTGGCTGTTTATTCATTATAACCGTACAAGCGCCGCAATCTCCATTTAAACATCCAGGTTTAGCTCCTGTAAGTCCAATTTTGTCTCGGAGAACATCTAGCAATATATCTGATGCCAATATATCCCTCTCATAACGTTCTTTATTTATTTCTAATTGAATGGTAATTTTTCGATCCGCCGAATGGCTATTCATGTTCCTCACCACCTATATATGACAAAATGTATGAAAGGGTATTTTCTAAAACAAATAATCTATATTCATTGGATCCTTCTATATCGTTTAAAACAGGAGTTGGTAAAAACTCAAAAGAGGTTAAAATTCGATCTTTAAAAGATAAACTCTTATCATTTAGTTTGTTTTCCATTTGAATTGACCGAAAAGGATATGGGCATATCCCGCTGAATGCAAATCGAATAAATCCTTCTTTTTTTAATGAGGCAACTGTTAAAAGCGGATATCCCGTTTTCCATTGCTGCCTTTTCTTTACACTAATGTGTTTAGCTTTCAGATAATCTTTTTCTGTTACAATTTGTACGAGAAATTCCCCTTCGTCAAGTCGTAGCTCTTTTTGGAAAATTTCATTAATAAATTCTTTCCTCGTTCCTTTTGGTCCTTCAATAATGACAGTACTATCTGATAATAAAAATGGAAGAACTGACTCTCTATAAAAAATTTGACCACATATGTTTCCACCTATAGTGATTTTATTTCTTGATGTATAATCAGCAACTTCTTTTGAAGTATCCGCTAATAGCGGAAACAGCCTATTTTCTTCGATTGCGCGTAAACTCAATGTTGAGCCAATGATCAGTTCTTGGTGTTGAAACCCGAATGCATTACATTCGGGAATCCCTTTTAAATCAATAATCGCATCGGTGTATATAAAATTTAAACGTCCTAATGTTAAAACTTCAGTCCCTCCACCATAATACATAGGTTTTTTTTCTTGAAATTTTAATAGTTGATAAAGTTCAATCGCCTCTTTTATCGATTGAGGTTTATAATAATCAAAATTATAAGGTAACATTACGCTCTTCTCCCTCTCTTCCCCCTCCAAATGAGTTCAGGAAGTAATGGCAACTGGTTCAAAGGAATCCCAGCAGCCAAAGATAAACTGTTACCTAAAGCAGCTGGCATACCAAGAAGCCCATGTTCTCCAAGGCCCCTTGCGCCATATGGGGCATCTAAGTGTGGTGTTTCTACAAATTCACAGATATATTCAGGGTTTTCTCCATATCTTAACGGTCTATAGGTTCTGAGTTGAGGGTTTAATACTCTGCCAAGGTGATCGAAATAGAATGTTTCACGCCCACCAAATGCTATGCCCATGCTCATTGCACCCATTATTTGTCCTTCTGCAGTTTTTTGATTCAGAACCTTTCCTGCATCAATGACAGATATTGCCCTTACTATCTTGTAAGTATATTCATTTATGTCATACTCTACTTCTACCCCTTGTGCGCCAACAGTCCATTCAGGACCTGGTCTGCCCGCACCTGTATTGGGATCTAAATTTGTTATATGTGGTATGGTATATTGCCCTCTACCGATGATTTGTCCTCCAATTGTGCTTCCGTCAGGATATGTATACCCATACACTAGCCGTTTGAAAGGAATTTCTATATTCGGTTCCCCTTTCATAAAGACCCTTTCCTGGCCAAGGACGACGTCTTCAATTGGAGCTCGTAATACACAAGAAGCAAGTTTCTTTATTTGTAAAAGAGCATCTTCCACAGCTTGAATCGCAGCCCTTCCTGCCATTAATGTTCCACGGCTTGCTACCGTTTTCCAATGTTCTGGAGTATTTTGTGTATTTACCTTCATCTGAACGTTTACACGATCAATTGAGACCTTTAATTTATCTGATACAATCTGTGCTAATATCGTTTTCGTTCCTGTACCAATTTCTACTAGTCCTGAAATAAGGTTTACACTGCCATCAGGGTTAAAGGTTAAAATGACACCAGATCCAGCGTTGGTATCGATCGTTGAAGTTTTCCATATACAAGCGATCCCTTTTGCCCTTATTATCTTGTCGTTTATTTTAACTAACTGGCCCTCTTCCCAATTCATTTTTTTCTTAAGCACTTGTATGCATTTAGGAAGATTACCTACCGTGCTTGAATTCAATTTAACTTGTGTTGGGGTGGAGTTCCCTGGCAGTATCGCATTCATTTCACGAAGTTCAAGTGGATCCATTCCAAGCTTTTTTGAAAGAGAATCCATAGTCCGCTCAAAAGCAAACAGAACTTCTGAATGGGCGAAACCTCGATAAGGCGAGGCATATGGATGATTTGTATACATACAGAGAGAGTCACACCAAATATTTTCTATATTGTAAGGTCCGGTGCAATCTACAGCTCCAGCACGGCTTAGATCTGTAGCTTTGTCGGCATATGCTCCCCCGTCCCATAAATACGTCAGCTCTGCGACCTTTAGCAAACCAGATTGTGTACAACCTAATTTAATGGTAGCATCTAATCCAATATGACAAGGTGATGTCAAAATATCCTCTTCACGACTATTTTCAACTTTTACTAGCCTGCCATTAACGGCCTTTGACGCGATATAAGCTAATAGTTCAAGTTGGACCGAGGCTTTACCACCGAATGCCCCTCCAACAAGTGGAGTGTTTACTATGACGTTTCCAATTTCAACATCAAAGTAATCACTTATCAAACGCTTGATCATGAAGGGAGCTTGAGAAGAAGAAGTGATAATGATCTTATCATCTGAGTGAATTTCCGCTAAAGAACATCTTGTTTCCATGGCTGCATGGTCGGAGGGGGAAAAAGAAAACTTTTCCTCAATAATGATTTCGCTCTCTTGCCAACCTGTTTTTCTGTCACCTTTTCTGATTTTGGTTCGATTTGCTATATTTGTGCCTGGCTCGGGAAATACCTCGGATATTTTTTTATAGGTGTCTAAATCTGGGTGGAGTAGAGGGGAATTGGGATTTAAGGCTTCCGTTGGTGAATTGACAACGGCTATAGGTTCATAGATAACTTGAATATTGTCAGCTGCAATCTCTGCTTGTTTCATTGTATCAGCAACAACAAGTGCTACTACTTCTCCATGATAGCGGACTTTATCTTGAGCTATGGGGTACCGATCCCTGATTTCTTCTCCTGTTAGTGGTAAATTCCCACCTGTTATGATTGCACGAACGCCTGGAACTTTTTCAGCTTTGGTTAGATTAATATTTTTAATAAGGGCATGTGCATAAGGACTAATTACCTTTTTAACATGGAGAATTTTTACTTCTTCGCGGTCTCCTGTGTAAATCGCCTGCCCAGTCACCTTTTCCCAGGCATCTTTTCGAGTTACCCCTTTTCCGATAATATCCATATAGTCTCCTCATTTTCATTATTATTCTTATTTAATTGTTATTTAATTGTTATCTATTTTGTTTTTCCAAAAAAGATATTCTTTCATATTATCAATATCAACAAACCATTTTTTCACATAAAAAGGAACAAGTATCCCCTTTTCTCTCTTCGCCATTAGAATCTGTCTTGCGCCTCGGTCTCCTCGTAAAAGGTGAATGTCGGAAAAGAGATCTTTGTCAATAAGTATGGGAGGTCGTATACAACCATAAAAACTAGAGGCAACAAAGGAGTAATTAGGGTTTCTTTTGTATATTTCGATGAGTTTGTTTATCATATTTGTTGTTATAAAGGGCTGATCAGCAAGTAAAATTACTACGGCGTCCGAATGTATGTTGTTTGCTGATCGTATACCTGTTTGGAGTGAATGGGATTGACCTGCTTCAGGTTCTTTAATTTCGACCGTAATTATTTTTTCAGAACAAAAACCTGATAAATCTAGGTGGTTTAAATGATTTGAAATAATGATAATATCGTTAAGTTCAGATAGAACCGCTTTTTCTAATCCCCATCTTCCCATTTCTTTATTTCCTAATGGCAATGCTAATTTATTTATACCCATTCGATAACTATTTCCAGCGGCCAGGTATACCCCAGTTATTTTCATTCGGGATGTCCCTTCATTCTTTTATGCTGAATTAATTCGGCTATAATGCTAACTGCAATCTCGAAAGGGCCCTTAGCTCCAATTGATAAACCGATCGGTGAGTGTATATTATTAGGGGTTTTCGTGTCAAATAAACTGGCTGTACGTTTTTTGGAACCTAAAATGCCTATATAGGATAATGACTGATTCATCATTAGTGAAAGTATTTCTTTATCTCTCTGAAAGTTATGAGTCATGATGATAACATAATCATCTTTTTTAAAAGATAATTGTTCCATAATTTCAGTTGGGAATCCTATAATATGGCTAACTGCGTCGGGTATATTATTTTCGTTACAAAGCTCGGACCTCCAATCGCAAACAGTAACTAAAAACCCTATTGAGGTAGCCATAGTGACAACTGGATATACATCACATCCAGCTCCAAAAATGATTAAACGCGGTTTAGGTATAAACTTTTGCATATAAATAAAGCTAACATCATTATCTTTGGGTTCATTATTATTCTCATCCTCTGGCCGGAAAGAAGACCCCAATAAGTTCCACTCATCATCTAACTCAATTTGATGGACGATTACCTTAGCTTCTTTAATGGAAGCCAAGACATATGAAAGATTTTCTTTTAATTTATGGTCCACATACTCCAGTAATATATATATAGTTCCGTTACAACCTGTTCCAATTCCCCATTCTAGATCTTCATCACTTTCCATGTGATAAACAAAGGTCTCTGTATTTTTCCTTTCAAACACTCTGCAAGAATGAAGAATAAGATCTTCCTCGATACACCCAACACTAATAACGCCTAAAGAAGTACCATCTTTTTTTATAAGCATGGAGGTACCTTCACGCAAGTATGCTGAACCTTCTACATGAATGATGGTAGCCAATACACACTCCATGGATGTCGATTGAATTTCTTCAAGGATAGTATACATTTGATTCACTTGTCTTCCCCCTGGTCTTCTATGAGTTCATTCATTCTATTAATATCATTATGTTGATTTATAAAAAAAATGTGTTTATATAGAAATAGAATTATTCTAGTGCGGGCTGAACACATGGGAAATGTGGTTTTTCTTGAATTGTGCTTTAGAGGTTCACAGTCATTTAATCCTTGTATGCAAGAGAGTGTCGCATTCGATGGTTAAAAAAAAGGGGAGGGATATAAATGTATTCCTAGTTTATTGGTAAACAAAAAGGAGCAAAAATTTTGCTCCTGCATCCAATCTTATTTGTTTTCCTTTTGAATAAATTTTATCTTTTCGATAAAGCAGACCAAGTATTTTCTAACCAATTATCAAAATCTGCCCCTTTTTCACCCTCATAGGTATCATATATATCCATTCTCATTTTCTGAAGTTTCTCTTTGAATTCAGTATATGAGTGATTTTCTGGTAAACTCTTCTTGATCCTTACTAAGATTTTGGTTAATCCTTTAACCAATTCGCCCTTTTTCCTTGGTGGCAATTGGACATCTTCGCCTAATCTTTTCAGTTGACGGTATGCAGCCTCTTGAACTTTATATACAGAATCACTATTCATGATATGTGTGAGAATATCGATTACTTGTTTATTTTTTGACTGACCTAACTCTTCGATCGCATCTAAACGTTCTCTCCAATTAGATTTGCGATTGGCAGATTTTTTTAATTCCTCATAGTTGGCAGGTAACTCGATACCTTTTGTTTCTTTATTATTCAAATGAATCATTTCTCCTTCTGTCTTTATGTAATCCGGATATCAAAATGTTAATCCGATACTACAATAATCCCATTACCAAGAATGGTTTATTCCATTCTTCATTATACCCGTTTCCATATTTTAATATAGTTATATTTCTTAATCATCTGCTGTATCTTCAATCAGTCGGGTGCCGGGGGCGATGCTTTGCTTCTAAAAACTTACCTGCACCTATGCTCAATAAGTAACTTCATCTTTAAAGGGCATAAATTCTGCATGGATTCATGCCCCTATTGTTGACTATGAAGTAAGCTTTTCTTATTATGTTGTAAAAACAGACAATAATAGCACAAATCTAGTCCACGTAATGTTTTTTATAATCTGGATGGATAGAAAATTTTTTACGTAAATTAGCGAGGTTTACACCAAAGCTTTCTTCTAAAAGTTCTCTATGTTTCTCCATGATTTCCATGAGATACAAATCATGAATCATGACTTCTGTAATGGGCATTACCAAACCTACATGCATGGTCCATGCTGCACGGCTATCTTTACCAAGCGAGACAATACCTGCTACTACTTCTGAATCATCTCCACTAATAACAAGCCATCGTCCACCATACTCTTCTGTAATTTCATGCCCCATATAATGGAGGTAAACATTAGCAAAATCACAGACGATTTCCCCATAGGCAATAATTGTTACATTGACTCCTTCATTTGCGGCCTGTCTTAGTTCAGACTCTAATTCTTCGAATTCGTCTTCCCAAATCTCTAAGAGTATTCTTTTTTTAGCAGATAATATACAAGCTTTTACCTTATCGAGTATTTTATTGCGCCCCATAATATTCCAGATGTTTTCACGATCATTTGCAGAACGTTCAAACTCCGCTAATGATTTTTCTGCCAGTTCAAAATTTTCTTCTGCTTTCATGCGTCGGTTTTTTATTAGCTCCCTTGCAGGAACGGGAGTATACTGTGGTGTGTTTCCAGGACTAACCAGAATATCTCCTCTTATTGCGAGACTGTCCAGTATTTCATATATTCTTGAACGTGGTACACCGGAGTTTTTTGCAACTGCATAGCCTGTTAATGGCGATTCTTCCAATAAGGCAAGATATGCTTTCGCTTCATATTCGGTAAAATTTAGATTTTTTAATGTGTCTAAAATGTTTTCTTTCATAAACCCTCCACACAACCGTAGTTGCTACCTTTGTAACTAATATTTTAGCAAAATCTGTTGACGATTTCCATTTTCATCTAATATACTTACATAAGTAGTTACTTTAGTAACCACTATTAAAGGGAAGGGAGAAATAGTATGGATAGCTTACTTACATACATATCAATAGTTGCAATGATGGTTATTATACCTGGAGCAGATACAATGCTCTTAGTGAAAAACACGCTTAGCTATGGTCCAAAAGCCGGACGTTATACCGTTCTCGGAATGGCAACCGGACTTTCTTTTTGGACGCTTATTGCCATTCTTGGACTATCTGTTGTCATCGCAAAGTCTGTGATTCTGTTCAGTACAATCAAATATTTGGGAGCCGCCTACTTAATTTATTTAGGGATAAAAAGTTTTTTTTCTAAAAGCGTTTTTTCCTTAAAAGAAATTCAAGCACAAGCAAATACACCTACGAAGTATTCAAGCCGGCATAATAAAGATTCCTTTATGCAAGCATTACTTAATAATATTCTTAATCCAAAGACCGTTTTAGTTTATATAACAATCATGCCTCAATTTATCAATTTGAACGGAAATGTAAACCAGCAATTGATTATATTAGCCTTCATCTTAACCTTACTTGCGGTATTGTGGTTTCTTTTTCTTGTTTTTCTAATTGATTACGCAAAAAAATGGATGAACAACTCTAAATTCCAGAAAGCATTCCAAAAATCAACTGGCTTAATTTTAATAGGTTTTGGCATAAAAACAGGAATTTAAGTTCATTTACTTACACATCTAATTTGATTCTATCCGTTCAGAAAATTGAACGGTTTTTTTCATATGTATATACATGCAATTAACATACTGTATACTAACCTGCACTGTAAGTTGCATATAATCAATCTTTCATCCGTACAAATGGCACTGCATTATTAATCTACAAAGAGTTTTTCCTCATTCATTAAGTTCCCTAACATGGTCATTAATTAATTGAAAAATAAAACGTCAGCATTTCCCCATAAGTGCGAAAATGCTGACGAGTAATGTCTTATGAAGTTTTAATATCCTTTTTGTCAATCCAAGCCGCATGCCTTGGCAAGTATTTCAACAAGATGCATACTTTTGATTTGGTTTGCTGCCCCCTCCCTTTGAATGCCAATACTCATTTGCATTTGGCAGCCCGGGTTAACGGTCACTACTGTAGTGGCTTTTGTATCTTTTAGGTTCTTCATTTTTTCATCCAATATCTTCATGGATTCATCAAAGTGAAGAAGATTGTAAATGCCTCCAGATGCACAGCAACGGTCAAACCCTTCCATTTCCACATAGGAAACACCTGGTATGGATTGCAATAATAAACGAGGCTCCTTTTGGACCTTTTGAACATTGCGTAAATGACATGAATCTTGATAGGAAACGATGCCTTGCCATTCTTCAGTAAAGGGGAGTGGCCCTAATTGATGAAGAATTTGACTGATGTCTTTTGATTTTTCCGAGAAAGCCCTTGCCGCCCCAGCCCATTCGTGATCATCTGCCAATAAATGTCCATATTCAAGAAGCGAAGCGCCGCAGCCTCCTGCGTTATTTACAATTACATCAGCATCTGATTGCATGAAGGCTTGGATATTCCTCTTTGCCAATACTTTCGCTTGTTTTGTTTCACCTTGATGGGAATGCAGTGCACCGCAGCAATTCTGATTTTCAGGGAGAATGACCTCACAACCTGCTAAGGTGAGCAGCTCAATGGTAAGACGATTTATTCGTGACATCATGGAATCCATGATACACCCAGCAAAAAATGCCACTTTTAATTTCGTTTCCCCTTTTGCCGGCATTATCGTACCTGTCCGGATTCGTTTGGAGGACGTCTCGATGGCTGGAAGTGCTTGTTCTAAATGTGCAAGGGCTGGGGAAACCTTTTGCAGTACATTCGATGAACGGAAAAGCTTGGATAATCCTGTTTTTTGATAGAACTGTACTGCACTACCAATCTTGTTCATCCGTTTTGGATATGGAAAAAGATGAACCAATGCCAGTTTTTTGATCTTGTTCATTTTGTTTTTTTGGTTAGCTGACGGGGAGTTTTCAATGGCTTCTTTTGCCGCTTCCAGTATATGTCCGTATGGCACACCGACAGGACATGCGGTTTCACAAGCACGGCAGCCTAAACATAGGTCGATCGGTTCAGCTAAATCTTTTTGGAAATCTATTTTCCCTTCGGCTGCCATTTTCACTAGATTGATTCGACCGCGTGGAGAGGCAGATTCCACTCCCATTGATTCATATGTAGGACAAGCTGGTAAACAGTAACCGCATTTTACGCATTGGTTTGTCCAATCATAGGCATCTGAATATAAATTATTGGCCACTGAATTTGTCTCGTTCGGTTTGACGGATAGATTCATGTAACCAACACGACCCTTGTCTGGCCTTTATCAGGAAAAATCTTTCCTGGATTCAGGATATTATTGGGATCCCATGCTTCTTTAATTTTTTTCATCATATTCACCCCTGTTATTCCTAATTCCATTTCCATATAAGGTGACTTTAAAGTACCGATACCATGTTCCCCGGAAAGTGTTCCGCCTAGTTCGATTGCGGCTTCAAAAATTTCACTGACTGCAAGCTCCACTTTTTTCATTTCCGTAATATTTCGTTTATCGGTAATGATGTTCGGATGTAAATTGCCATCCCCTGCATGACCGAATACAACCAAGTTCAACCCGTATTTCTCCCGTATAGTGTTTAATCTCTCCATCATCGCCGGTATTTGACTGCGTGGAACGGTCGCGTCTTCAGAAATTTTTGTAGGACCCATTTGTGTAATGGCCGGGGAAACAGATTTACGCGCACTCCAAATAGTTTGGCGTTCTTCCTCTGTCTCCGCTATCTTGACGTAGGAAGCACCCTCCGCCTTGCATATATCGGCGCATTTATTGATTTCTTCCTCAATCGCCAATGGGTGACCATCTATTTCTATGATCAGAATGGCTTCTGCCTGTAGAGGTAATCCTGAAGGCCGATAGCTTTCGACAGCACGGATACACGCGTTATCCATCAGTTCCAGGGCAGATGGTAGAATCCCTGACGATAAAATGCTGGTAATGGCATGGCCAGAGTCTATCAAATGATTGAAGTGGGCGACAAAAGTTTGTTTAGATTGAGGTTTTGGTATTAAGCGGATGATTGCCTCAGTAACGATGCCCAGGGTACCTTCCGATCCTACGATCAATCGGGTCAAATCATAACCTGTTACATTTTTTACGGTCTTTCCGCCAGTACGAATGATTTCTCCCGTCGGGGTGACCACCTCCAGGCCTATCACATATTCTTTTGTCGTTCCGTATTTCAATCCCTTTGGGCCGCTGGAGTTTTCTAATAGATTCCCGCCTATAGTGGCAACATTGGAACTGCTTGGATCCGGTGGATAGAACAAGCCGGCTTCTTCAGCCTTTTTATGGATATTTGCCGTAATCACACCTGGTGAGACAATGGCAAGCATATTTTCCCGATCAATGATCAATTTATCCCGTAAAAGGGTCATATCAAGAACCATCCCCCCTTTAACAGGTAATGGGCCTCCACTTAGCGAAGTTCCAGATCCTCTAGGGTAAACAGGTATTTTGTGAGTATTGGCCAATTTAATCACTTCACTGATTTCCTTCGCATTTTTTGGCTGTATAACGATTTCAGGTAAATATTCCCCAAAAGAAGCGTCATAGCTATAACAATACCTTTCTGCCAAATCAAGGAACATTCTGTCATCTGGAATTACCTGCCTAAGGTCGTCCAAGGCTTCTTTCTCCATGCCTCTCACTTCCTTTCTTAATAGTAAATTGGAGAAGAACTATTTGTATGTAATATAATGGCATTTTATGATTCTGCTAGATATAATGAAGAAAGGAAAAGGAGGTTTTTTTTTGAAAATCGCACTGATTCACGCAACCACAACTGCACTACGCCCAATTGAAGTGGCCTTTCAGACTGTTGCTCCAAACATTGAACTACTTCATTTCATGGACACGGGTCTTCTCGCCTTGATGGAAAAGAGCGGCAAGTTGACTCCGGAAATCATCCGCCGCTTTTCTGCATTAGTGAATATAGCCTATGAATCTGATGTTTCATGCATCCAACTTACTTGCTCTGCTTTTAATGACATCACTTCAATCTTACAACCTCTATACCCTGTAAAGTTATTTCGTTCAGATGAGGCCATGCTTGATGAAGCGCTTCGTTATGCTAGCATCGGCCTGGTTTCAACCGTAAAAGAAACGCCAATCGCCCTTCAAAATTACTTATTAAATAAGAATCCTGACTGTATGATCGAATCATTGGTGGATCCCGGGATCATCCATTTATTATCACAAGGAAAAAGAAAGGAACATGACGATCGGGTTAAAAAGATGGTGGAACAATTGGATGGAAAGACAGAAGTGATTTTGCTTTCACAATATAGTATGGAACATATCGCAAAGCAGGTTAATCCCTCTGTCCCTGTCCTAACGGCTCCGCTATTGGCTGCTAAAAGGTGTTTGGCTCATTTGAATGGAACGTTTGGATGAGTTTTCTTCGTAATATCAGAACTTAGCCAGCATGATCGTTTGTCGCATCATTCATCTCGTTTTTAACCGTTAGTATGATGGGAACCACCAAAAACTTTCCCGACACCTTGAATTTTTTCAAGTATGACGATTAGAAGGACTGATATGAAAATAACCACGCTTGACACGGATGCAACGATTGGATTGTAGGCATCCTGCATTTGCGAGAATATTTCGATCGGCAGCGTTCTCATTTCCGGTGATACCATAAAGAGAGAGACCGTTACATTATCAAATGATGTTAAAAATGCGAATAATCCCCCTGAGATGGCCGCAGATCCAATTAGCGGCAGTGTCACTTTCATGAATACTGTTAGTGGATTCGCTCCAAGTATCGCCGCGGCCCGTTCGAGATTATAATCAAATCCACTTAAACCGGTTAATACGAGCCGCATAACATATGGTATGCAAATGACGATATGGGCAATTAAAAATCCTGTAGACGTACCGGCAAGCATCATTGGTGTAAAGTACATTAAAAGTGCAATCCCCAAGACTAATTGCGGCACACTTAATGGAGAAGTTAATAGGGCCGTAATATACGATTTTCCAGGTATATCATACTTTGCGATGCCAAGGGCACCCAAAGTTCCGAATATGACGGAGAAAAGGGCAGCTAATGCTGCGAACTTCGCACTGTTCAAAAAGGCTTCCAAAAATTCAGGACGCTCCAAGATCTTGGCATACCATTGCAGTGAGAAGCCTTCAGCCGGAAAACTTGGATAATTGGCACTTGTAAAAGAAGCGGGAATAACGACTATGAGCGGTATCAAGATATAGATAATTGCTAACACGGCTACGGCAATCCGAAGGCCGCCAAACGTTTTCATCATCGGAATACCTCCTTGAATTTCCCTTTTTCAAACACCCTGGTAAAGACGGCCACTGATATGACAGTGGTTGCTAATAGAATATAAGAAAGAGCAGATCCGAATGTCCAATGCAGCAAGTTATTTATTTGATCATAGATGACAACAGGCATTACGGGCACATTGGCTCCCCCCATTAGTGCAGGCGTAACATAAGCACTCATTGATAAACTGAATACGAGAATGCAGCCAGATACGATACCAGGGATACTTAACGGCAATGTAATCGAAAAGAACCTTCTGAATGGGCTTGCCCCAAGTATTGCTCCAGCCTTATCCAGAGAAGGATCAATATTATAAAGACTGGCAACGATGGATAAGATCATGAAAGGAAGATATGCATTGGATAGCCCAATCACAACTCCGATTTCCGAAAACAATAGTTTCAATGGTGCATCTATTATGCCAAGGGCCATCAAGGTTTGATTAATCGTTCCGTTAGGCAATAGCAAAAGGTACCAGCCAAAATTACGGACAACTATACTTACCAAGAGCGGTGACACGATCAAGAGAGTGATATACCCTCTGATCCGAGCTGAACTTTTGGCCATCGTCAAAGCTACCGGATATCCAAGAAATAAAGCAACCAAGACCGAATATAAACTGATTTTCACTGTCAGCCATAAAGAAGATAAGTAATAGCTATCGGTAAATAATTGTGTATAGTTTTTTAGGCTATAAACTGCATCCGCTCCTCCAAGATTATCTGTTGATATGAAGCTTAAATATAAAATGTATAACATCGGTATGACAAAGAAACCAAATATGAAAAGCAGAATCGGCGTTAAAAGGAGTAATCCCGGCACCCAGACTTTCCTTTTCTTGATTTTAGGTTCCTTTTGCGGTTCAATAGGATTCGTTTCCTGTTCTATTTCTTGACTAGCATAACTTCTGATGGGCTCCATCCAATCAACACCTCACTTCCATTTTGCCATGATGAATCGAAAGCGGAAGTCAATACTTGAATACTTTTCCCATGTAATAGAACATTGATTTCCCAAGAGGTACCAAGATAGTTAATTTGGCTTATCTTAGCATGTTGGAAATCCAATGGAGAGGTAGATTTTTCATCAAGAGAAACAATTTGCAGTTTTTCTGGTCTAATATAAAGCTTCACCTCATCACCGTTTTTCAAATCACTATCATTTCCCATGATGTTGTTTGCATCGACATGAGTGATATCAGGCCCTATCTTGACTGAAACTTTCCGCTTATCCACAGCAGACACATTCCCTTCAAAACAATTCGATTTCCCGATGAATTGAAACACGAATTCAGTCTTGGGATGATTGTAAATCTCAGTCGGAGTACTGATTTGTTCAATTTTCCCTGCATTCATGACCACGACTCGATCAGACATGGAAAGAGCTTCTTCTTGATCATGAGTCACAAAAATGGTCGTTACGCCAATTTCCTTTTGTAAGCGCTTTATCTCGGCCCTGAGTTCATGGCGCAACTTTGCATCAAGGTTTGAAAGCGGTTCGTCAAGCAAAAGGAGCTCCGGTTCAACTACAAGTGCTCTGGAAATCGCAACACGCTGACGCTGACCTCCTGATAATTCCCTTGGATAACGATTCTCCAATCCTGACATTTTCACTAATTCAAGCGCTTTACTTATCTTCTTTTTTTGCTCAGCTTTACTAACTTTGCGCAGTTTCAAGCCAAAACTGAGATTTTCATAGACTGTCATATGAGGAAAAAGCGAATAAGTTTGAAAAACCATTCCTAAATCACGCTTATAAGGCGGAACCTTCGTAACATTGTTGCCTTTAATATGGACCTCACCCCGATCTGCATCGAGGAACCCTGCAATTAGGTTCAAGGTTGTAGACTTTCCGCACCCTGAGGGCCCAAGAAGAGTAAGTAACTCTCCTTGTTTCACCTCCAGATCAATGCCATTCAGGACAACATTCGCTCCAAATTGTTTAAACGCGCCTTTTATCTCTACATCATTTTTGTTTGATCCAAATCCCTGAACTGCCTCCAGGGGTTGCCTATTCATTTCCACATCTTTTTTTAATACTTCCATGTGATCAACACGCTCCTTTTTTATTTGAGTTTTTTCCCTAATTCAGGAGTAACCTCTTTCGCCCATCTGTCTGACACCTCGGCGCGGATTTCGGCAAACTTGGCGAAATCAGGTTTGAATGTTTTATCACTTGCTTTAAGGCCGATTGACTCTTCATATTTTTCTGGAATTTTCATTCCTTCTACCGTCGGATAAAATCCTTTTTCGGAAATTAACGCTTGCGCTTCTTCACTGATTACATAGTTGATGAATTCAAGGGCTTCTTTGCTATTAGGCGTATTTTTCACGAGACCAGCACTAAAAGCTTGAAGCGGTACACCTTCTTTAGGTACGGCCATCTTAATGGGAATACCTGAAACGGCTAGTTCGCCTATGGAATAACTTCCCATGACCGTTACGTCAGCAGCTCCCTGTTGGACAGCTGGCATCATTTGCGTTGAGTTTTTATAAAACGTATTGGAATAAGCTGCAAGATCTTTTGCTTTTTCAAGGCCTGGTTCCATGTCTTCCGTACTGCCGCCGTTTGAAATCGCCAGACCATTAAGGGTATTGAAACCCCAGTCATTCGTAATATCTGAAAATGCCGTTTTACCCTCGTAATCCGGTGAGACAAGATCATTCCATGATTCAATTGATTTTAACCCTTTCTTTTTAAAGGTTTCCGTATTATAAGCTGGCGCAATGACTAAACCGAATGCTGGCGCGGCAGCATTTTCAACCGGAATGAAACGTGAATCCACCGATTTCATATTGGGAACATTGGACTCATCAATTGGTACGATCAGTTCCTTCTCCTTAGCTCGAATTACATCAACCGGTACAAAAAGAGCAACATCTATTTGCGGAGCGTTCTTCTGTAATTCCACTTTGGATAGGATTTCACCTGATAAACCGGAAATATAATTAACAGTGATTCCCGTTTCTTCTTTGAACTTTGGTGCGATCACATCTCTGATGGCACTTTCAATGACACCGCCATTACCAGCAATCGTTATTTTTTTCTCTCCTTTTTCACCTGCATCTGTTTGGACGGATTCCCCCGGTTTTTGCGGAGTAGGATTACCACATCCCGCAAGAGCGATCAATACTATTATTGATAAAAGACTCAGCAGTTTTTTCATAGTCATTACCTCCCGTTTTTCATTGATCTCCAATAATTCCTTGTTCGTTAAAATAATTCATGGCCCCTTGATGAAAATCAAGTGGAACTTGTTTAGTTGCTTCATTTATTGAAATATCAGAAGCAGCTGGATGTGTATGCTGTAGTTCAGGCAGGTGTTCATATAATGTTTTCACAAGACTGTATGCATGAGGGTCAGACATTTCCTTGTAGGTTACCAGGACATTTTTAATTGAAATCGTTTGGACATTTTTTTTCATTCCCCCGTATGTATCTCTGGGAATTTCATCATGAGTATAAACTCCATATTGTTTTTGAAGACCTTCAATGATGTCTCCCGGGATTGGAATAAAAGATAGTTCCGTCTGCTTGGATATGAAAGCGATTTCATTATTCGGGATTCCCGAAGAAAAGAAAGCTGCATCAATGGTACCATTTCGTAATGCTTCTGCAGATTGAGAAAAAGAAAGATAGGATAAATTCAATTGATCAGTCGGTAAATCAGATTCTAACAGTATCCGCTCTGCAATAAGCCTTGTACCGCTTCCTGCCGTTCCCACACTAATGCGTTTACCAACTAAATCTTTTAAGGAATCAATATCATTTTGTTTAGTAGTAACAATTTGTACATAATTGGAATATAGGGCCGTTAAAGCTCTTAACTTGGATTTATCCGTTTCAGGCAAATCCAGTACATCCACTGTGGTGAAACCAATTTCTGCACGATGGCGGCTAACCAATTCAGTATTTTCGATGGAAGCCTGGGTTACCTGGGTACCTGAGACAGTTCCATTATATTTTTCATACATATTTGATAATCTTTGACCTAATGAAAAATAAACTCCTGTCATATCTCCAGTTCCAATGATTAGCATCCTATTATTTAAGTCCTGTCCTTCAGAAGTTAGTTGACTCTGAATCAAGGTAGAAGCAGGTTTAGATATTTCCTGCTGCTCATTCATAAAAGAACATCCTGTCATGAAACAAAATAACAAAGCGACTTTTATAAAGAGTGCTCCATTCTTCATTGTGGCCCTCCTTTCTTATTGTATTAGATGCAAATACCATGCCAAGTCGATTTTCTGCTTTAAAACGCGAATCCTGCCGATTTATTGCATGATATACAAGTATAAATCGGCAATTTTTGCCGGTTATCCAGAAAAAAATGCCGATTAACACGTTGAACCTTTTATTCTCCTTTTGAAATGAGCTTGATTTTATCACGCAGGCTTCTTTCAGAAATTTTTAGGATTTGAGCTGTTTTTTGCCGATGGTTTTTACAGTATTGAAGAGTGGCCGTTATGACTTTTTCTTCTATCTCTTTCATGGATATGCCAATTGGGATTTTGAAACTATTAAAATCGTCGTCATTGCCATCCGGGTGGAGAATGAACTTCTGCTCTTGAACATATTGCGGCAAGTCGGTATCCTCCATTTTTTTCGAGTTTGATAGGGCGACAGCATATTCTATAATGTTACCAAGCTCACGGACATTCCCAGGGTAATGATAATCCAGTAAAATCCGACGTGCGGCTGCCGAGAAAGTCTTATCTTCTCGATTCATATCCTTAGCGTGCTTTTTTATGAAATAATCCATAAGGATCGGTAAATCTTCTTTTCTATCTCTGAGAGGCGGCATCGAGATGGGAATGACATTTAGCCTGAAATACAAATCCTCCCTAAATTCCCCTTCCATCACCATTTGTTCCAAGTTTTTATTTGCTGCACTTATAATACGGACATCCAATGAGATTTTTGTATTGGACCCCAGAGGCGTCACTTCCCTTTCCTGCAATACTCGTAATAATTTGGCTTGAAGAGGAAGGGGCATTTCACTAATCTCATCGAGAAAAAGGATGCCTCCATTAGCCGCAACGAATTTCCCTTCCTTCCTCTGTGTTGCACCGGAAAATGCTCCCTTCTCATAACCGAACAACTCAGATTCCAGTAGCATCTCAGGAATTGCTGCACAATTGACAATCTGCATTGGATTGTTTTTCCTTCTTCCTAGCGTATGGATGTTTCGGGCTACAAGCTCCTTTCCAGTACCACTTTCACCCGTGATAAGAACACTGGAATCAATATCTTTCACTCTTTCGATCATTGAGAAAATACGCTGCATCGCCTTGCTGTTACCAAGGAAGTTACCAAATCCCTTTTGAATCTCCAATTCTTCATGTAATGTCTCCAATTGATTGGACATCTGTTTGAATTCGGCTGCCCTCATCAAGAGCAAAGAAAGTTCTTCAATATTAATTGGCTTTTCAATATAGTAGTAGGCCCCCTTTTTTATGGCCTCGATGGAAGTTTCAATGGATGAATAGGCAGTCATCATGATGACTGTTACGTTAGGTGCTATTTGTTTGATTTTCGGCAGGACATCAAGTCCACTTTTATTTCCTATTCTCAAATCTAGTAACACAATATCAAAAGCCTGATTGTCGATCTTCCGGAGCCCCTCATCCGGGTCAGTAGTTGTCACGACCTGATAAGAATCTTCCAATGCAAAGCTAAGAGCGGTGCAAATAGCAGGTTCATCATCAATCACCAATACACGCATTTTCATATTACTCCTCCTCTTTCTAGGATTCTATTCGATATATAAAGGTAGTGAAATGGTGAATTTCGTACCTGAATTAGGATAACTTTTCACATGGATATCTCCGTTATTTTCTTTAATTAACCTATACGATAACGTTAGTCCCAAACCGACGCCCTTTTCTTTATTTGTGAAAAAAGGCTCGAAAATATGGTTCAGTTCCTCCTGTTTCATCCCTTTTCCAGTATCGGATATAGTAATCCGGCCTGTCTTTTCGTTCTCTTTATCAATGGTGATTTTAATGGTCTTTTCCTTTGTTTCTTCAACGGCATGAATCGAATTCAACACCAAGTTAAGAAGTACTTGTTGAATTTGTTGTAAGTCTATATAAAAAATAAGGTCCTCCTCAATCGTCTGCTCGAAATTTATTTGTTTTTTCCCCATTGTCACTTTATGAAAAGCAAGTAATGATATAAGTTCATGAGCGCGGCAATTTGTAATATTTGGCGGACGCGGACGTGCATATTCAATTAAATCAGTAACAATCGCATTCAAACGGTTAACTTCAGTAGGCAAGTGCTCCATTAGAACTTGTCGGAATTGAGGATTATCATATTTACTCGGAAGTAAATCAATAAATGTTTTAATCGATGTCAAAGGATTCCTTATTTCATGTGCGACACCTGCAACTAGTTGACCAAGAGCGTGCAGCTTTTCTTGTGTGACCAATTTTTTCTCCAATGTTTTCTTTTCCGTCTCATCATTCATGGAAAGTAAGTATCCGGTTTGTATATCTTCAGAGTTGAACATCTTATGCATCGAATATGAAATCACCTTCTGTTCATTTTCCTCATCAAATACCAAGATTCGAAAAGAACCCGTACGATTATTCTCATTTTGTTCTTGATGTAAAGCCCCGAAATTCCTCATTAATTGTGAATGATTCATAAAATTCAGAATCATTTCCTTGGAAATGTTAAGAATTTCTGATGCCTTTGCATTGCAGCTGGTAATCATGAAATCGAGATCGAATGTAATGATTCCATGATTGATATTGTTTAAGATTTGATCTTTGAACGCTTCAGCATTAGCAATGTTTTGCCGTTGTTTCTCCAAATCCTTATTTAATAAATGTAATTTTAACGTCTGGTTATGAACGGATTTTTTTAGCTTTTGATTCCATATGTAGATGATTAGAAGGATAAGGGCCACGGCAGTTAGAATTATGATCAACCAGAATATGAATTGCTCCAGCCTGGCAATTTTTTGATTGGATTGTGGCATGACCCATTTATCGATTATCCCATTGATATTTCGGTTGGCTTTAAGTTCTGTGAGTGTATTATCCATCATGAAAAGAAGCGATTGATTCCCTTTTTTCACTGCAATCGTATAATCCGCTGGTTCAATGACTTCATTGAGAATGATGTAATTCTTTTCTTGGCGGAACTTTTTTAAATAGAAATCTGCAGTCCATTTGTTTCCGATGAATACATCTGCACGGTTGTTCAATAATGTTAAAATACCCGAGTATTGATTTGAAACGGTCGTTAAATTTGTATTCCTCATATTGAGAAATGTACTGATTACTGGAGTGTTTTGGTCAAGGACAACATGTGAATCACGTAGATCCGTTAACGTATGAATATCCTGTTTCCTATTACTAGGAATGATAATTGATTGGGACATTGTAAAATAGGATTGAGTGAAATCAAGTTGGTTATCTTTTTCGGTATTATAGGTACTTCCAACAATTGCATCAATTGTTCCATTACTTAAAGCTTTTTCGGCTTCTTCCATTCTCATCGGAATATATTTGAAATCTACGCCATTAAATTTTGCTATTTCCTCCATTAAATCAATATTGATGCCTGTCAGCTCACCAGCTTCATTTTCAAATGAAAATGGAGGAAGAGCACTTTCCCCAGCAATTATAAAGGTTTTTTGTTCAGCATAAACAGCGGGAGACCAAAGCGTTTGAACAAAGACTATCAAGCAAAATATACTTATTATAAACAGCTGCTTTTTAATTAAGAGCCCTCCTCCTATGTCAAAATCCTGCAGTTAATATTCCTCGGCTAAAAACATCATGATAATATACTTCTCCAATTAGGACTTGAACCCTTTAAATTCTTAGTATATTCTGACACAATCTAACAATAATCTACAAAAAGGTATGTGATTCTATCAAACGAAATAAATATAAACCCAGCAACCTTTGCCGGGTTTTAGATTAGGAATAGACTTCTAATTTTTATGAAATTAGAAAAAGATTCAGTTTACCTAAAAAGGAGCCAGTTGATTTCCGAAATCCGCTCCCTATCCGCCGACTGTCTGCCAAGTCTCATCATAGCAAGCGCCTGTGTGGTCTCTGCTAGCCAGTTATTCGGCAGGAGTGTC
This sequence comes from Bacillus sp. B4EP4a, assembly GCF_006680105.1. Taxonomy (NCBI): domain Bacteria; kingdom Bacillati; phylum Bacillota; class Bacilli; order Caryophanales; family Bacillaceae; genus Bacillus; species Bacillus sp. B4EP4a. The sequence continues at coordinate 27,028 of NZ_VHIK01000041.1, read as the reverse complement.
GCAAATCTTCAATTTAATAAGGGTTTCTTCCATATAAAAAAAATAACATGAAGGATAACGAAGTTTTCTTTTATAAACATGGTTCGGGATTAAACCATCGGGAACCTCCAGACATTGCCAAAAGTAAAGAAACGCCATTTTCTTAAATCGAAATTCCAGAATTAAGAGCCCAATTCACTGAGAAATTAGGCTTTTTTGTTACTCCATAAAAGCGCCCTATAATGGATTTACACATTATTTTTATTAGATGGTTTTGTTGGAGTTCATTATAAACACCCTTTAGTTCAAAAAAGCGTACCTTTCAATAAAAGCCAAAGGGTACACTTTTTTGTGTATTTTTCTTTTCTTAGTTGGAATGCTTAAGCCTGTTGTACGGTAGTAGTTTGCATATACTCTACGTATCACTTTTGTTTTTTACCAGTAGGTTATTTGGATGTCGCAGGTAGAGGAAATATCTTGAAACTTGATTAATTTATTTTCTCATCGAATATACTAATCATTTAATCCCTTTCCATCGAGAATTTTCTTCATACATTTTTCAACCCTTGACTCTCGAGTTTTGGATTGTTTGGGTTGTGAAAAATGAAGAATGTACGCTCTTTGCCGTCCCGGGGTCAATGCCTCAAAAGCTGTTTTCAAGGATGGAATTTCATTGAATTTTTTTTGAAGTTCTTCAGGAATTATAAATTCTGTATTTTTTTTATAATTCACTTCCAAACCGGCTTTTTCAACTTCAATGGCTTCATGGATATAGGCCTTCAGAATGGTTTCCGTTGCAACTATTTCTTGAACATTGGTGAAGCGAATCTGGCGCGCCCCCTGTACATTCTCCGTTTGTTGGATTAGAATCCCATGGGCATCCTTTAACAAGGCACCTTTGTGAAACAGGAGCGCACAATATTCTTTAAATCCATGTATTAAAACTATGTTTTTATTCTCAAACGTGTAACAAGGATGCATCCACTTAAATTCTTCGGTCAGCTCACAATCAAGAACGATATTTCTCAGCGTCTCATATTCTTCTTTCCACTTTTTAGCTTTACTTATAAATTCATCAACTTTAGGATTCATTCTACTATTTGTCATCACGGAACACTCCTCTTTCCGAGCAGTTTGCTTTTTCCTATATGTTAGCTAAATACTAAAAAACAAGTTCGGAAGTTTGGTCTTACATTTCCTCTAACACTTTTTTTAGATCTTCGCCCATTCTCGCCCAACCAAATTTCGCACCATTGAACGCTTGATCTTCTTTTTCGAATCCTGTTTGTTCAAGATGTAAGTAGGTTGTTCCATCCTCGTGCTTTAATGTCCATGTGACTGTAGTGTTTATCCCGCCACCTACCCAAGTGTAAGATAACTTATAAGGCTCCTCCATTTCAAGAACTTCTGAATCAATAATTAAATTCCACTGTTCATTCCGAAACTGAAATTTATGCCCGACGACAGGTTTAAAATCATTAGCCATTACCCATTTTGCAAGAGTATTTGCATCTGTTAAGGCGAGCCATACCTTCTCGATCGGGCTCTTAAAATTAAAATCTTGTGATACTGTTAAAGTCATTTTTTGTTCCTCCTGTAATATTTGGTTTAAAAGTAACATTCTTTCACTCCAGAATCTCTTGTAAAACGATACCCAATCCTCAATTTCTTTCAACGGGGCAGCATTCAGCCGATAACGCGTTTCCCTGCCGACCTTTCTGCTGATTACGAGACCAGCCTCCTTAAGGATTGCCAAATGCTTTGAAACCGCAGTACGACCCATTTCAAAATGAACGGACATCCCATTGAGTGGCAATTCTTCCACGTCCGCCAACAAACGTAGCAATTTACGTCTTGTTGGGTCAGCGATGGCTACATAAATATCACGCTCTTGATTTTTTTCGTTCAAAATCACCCCCCCTTAATAGGACACTAATTGGTGTCTTATTATATGACACCAACTGGTGTCCTGTCAATTTTATTATTGACATCACATTTTTTGTTTTATTCTCCCATCATTAAGCTTATAGATTCCTTCTTTATTATTTGTTCAATAGATTACTTGAGATTTGAACGCAGATATTGTGATACTTGAAAATGAGGCACTTTTTGATAGTAGGAAATCGAGAGGTATGGGTGATACTGAAAAATTATTGGAGGACCAATTTTTAACTCTGCTTTCATATGTGGCTGAGCAAGAATATAAAAAAATAAGCAAACGACAGGCTGAAGGAATTGAAGTGGCAAAGAATGACGGCGTGATATGTATGAATGAATAATGACTTCATTAAAGTATATGAAAAGGAAATAAACGATAAGATTTTACAAACCCCAAAAAAAGTTCCAGCTTCTTTTCAGAAATCCGCTTCCTTTCCGCAGACTGTCTGCCAAGCCTCCTCGCCGTAAGCTTCTCTGGGGTCTCGGATAGCCAGTTCTACGGCCGAAGTGTCGCAATTTTCTTCAACCCAATAAGGATTACAGGAAAAAACATGAAGGACTTCCTAGGCTTGATTCAAAATCATGCTTCGGGCTGGGACCATTTTATCTAATTTTTTAACAAAGTTGATTGGAACGGGTGTACGAGACTCCCGCGGGAAAAGCGCGTCCAAAGGAGACCCCACAGGTGCAAATCGCTCCAATCATTTTACAAACCCTCAATATTGTAAATTATTTTTCTATTTCAAGGCTTTTTAACATTTGCCGTAACGCTCCAAGATGATAAGCCGAGTGGGCAATGGTCGCATTTACATTTGTCAGCCATTTTCCTAAATCGATTGTGTCGATTTCTTCGAAAAGAGTTACATATTCTTTATGTAATCCCTCCCTGATTTCCGCCCATTTCACCTCATCAACATGATGAATGGTCCAGCTTGCGTCCCAATCTTTCTCGAAGTTTGCACCACTGATCATTGTTCGGATCACCCACAAATAATACCGTATGTGGTCAGAATGAGCAGCAATGGTTGATCCATTTATGGAACGTGAAGCATCTTCTGCGGTTAAACCATCAAGTGTACCAAAAACCCCGGTATTCGGTTTCGATTCAGTATAATAGCTCCCTTCATTTCCCGGTCCTTCAAACGTTTCTTTCAAAAGCGTTTTTATTGAACTAGCCAAAGTCTTGCTCATCTCAATTCCCCCCAAGTGTTTTAATTGACTTCATTACTTTATAATACACTAAGACAAATCAATAATCGTTTATATTTTGTTAAATAAATCCAAAAAATATCCCAAGTTTATAGTACTACTCGCTCAACGGGCCAAAGGTATGAATTTCCTATTGCTTTCAAGTACAGATCAAAATCTTATATGGTATTGACGCTGATCTTAACGTGATGAAAAAAATAAAAAGACCGTTCCTCTAATAAACAGGAACGGTCTTAAATTATTTATCTGAAAATATGATTCAATCTAAAAAGTATACAATGCAAAACTTAAAGCTTTAGTAGCTTTTCAAACGCTCCTCCAGGGACACAATTCTAAACTTTAACTCTTGATTCGAGTCCAAGCCCCCTATTACAATTTGATTATCTTCCGTAATGGTGACATATCTGAAGGTTTCTTCTCCGTTGATCTTTATTTTTGTCTCCAATGTCGTTTCCATTTTTGCAAAAACTTGATCTGTGTATGTAAGCGGAAGAAGATCATCCAATCCTTCTTCGGGGCTGCCGAGCCACTTAAACATGAAATCTTTCAATGAATATTGTTCAATCATCGATAAATGATCTTTAAAATTTAATTTGTCAATTGTTATCTCTTTCAACTTAACCACTCCTCAATTGTATCTAAAGTTTATATGGATAAACTCCTAACATCAAGGGCATTCCAATGACAAACGATTACAATTTGATTACTTGCTAACTAAATAAACCCTTTCCTTCCGGAAAATGGAGTTCTGTTACCTGAAAAACAAATTGTAGGATGATTTTTTCTTAAGAATACGGCTTGGATTAACATATAGAGGGATTTTTTTCTTAGGTTTAAAAATGATTATCCATAAAACAAGGATGTTCATTTCAGTCGAAAACAGCCTCCATTTGCATAGAAATTGAAGGCTGTTTTTCTTATATGGATGTAATACAACTTTCTGTTAAATGGTAGTCCCTTAACTAAAACATTATAAGTCTTGTTTTCCTTTAACACCATTTATCGAATAGCTGATTTTAATGTTGGCATTTAATGAGTGATATACTGAACAGTACGTATTTTTGGATAATTGAATCGCACGGACCACTTTATCTTCAGGAAGATCACCCTCCAATAAATAGTGGATTTGAAAATCGGTAAACCGCTTAGGGTGATTTTCCGATCGTGCCCCTTCTATTTCTATTTGAAAGGCTTTTGTTTCAAATCGCATCTTTTTTAAAATCATTACAATATCAATGCCTGTGCACCCGGCAAGAGAATGTAAAAGTAACTCAGTAGGTCTTGCTCCGCTATTTTTTCCTCCTACATCTTCGGCAGCATCCATCTTTATTTCATGTCCCGACGGAGTTGTGCCAGAAAAGGCCATTTCCCCTGTCCATGTAATCATTGTCTTCATTTATTTCAATTCCTCCCTTACTTGTTGTTTAGTTCAAAAATAGTCCACATGTTTATTTAATGTAAGTCCAGATCATTTAAGTCCTAAAATAATATTGCCCCAAATATTGCGGTCTTTACGCAAATTTACAGAATAATTGACTTCAGGATTTATACTATGACCCTAACTTGTGATGACTTTCCATTCCTTATATTCTTCCCACAAGTTCTACTGAGTTAGTCATGCTGTAAAATTTGAACTTTAACTCTTCAGGCTTTAAAACCTCTAAAAAATATTCCAGATGATTTCAGAAATCCGCTCCCTTTCCGCAGACTGTCTGCCAAGCCTCATCAAAGCAAAGCGTCTGTGGGGTCTCGGCTAGCCAGTTATTCGGCAGGAGTGTCGCAAATTTCTTAAATCTATTCAGGGATTCATGCATATAAAGAAGTAAAAAAACAGAAGGATATTAAGTTTACCTTTAGAATCATAGTTGTGAGAGCATTCCGAACCTCCTTTTGTCGACAAAAGGGTTTCTATCTAAATTTTTTATACAAAGTTGATTAGAACGAGTGTTCAAGACTAATGCGGGAAAAGCGCGTCCAATTGAGAGCCCACAAGCGCAAAAACCGAGGGCGGAAAGCGAGGTTTTGAACGTCGATTTCCTCATTGCCCTATATATCCATCTACCATGAAGTTTTATAGTTTCCTTCTCCATTCAAAGGAGTTTTATAACTATTATTTTCCCCATCTTGCCAAGTAATATTGCCATTTTCATCTTTCAGGACGAACTTGAATTCATAGAATCGATCTGCGGCTAAACGGAATGTTCCACTCCAGCTGCCATCTTTGTTTTGAGTGAGTTTATATTCGTAATCTTCAGGATTCCACCTGCCGATTTCTCCTCTATCCCCAATTAAGTAAACTCCATGTGTGGGAGGTACATTTTCAACTGTGAATGTAACTGGAATCGACATGCCTTCCAATTTATCAGCCATCAGCCTGAACTCATTTGTTGGATTTCCTTCATCGTCGAATAAATAGGACATCCTTAGCAAGGTAAATCCCTCAAAACCATGGTTAAAAACCATTTCTGCTATATTGTCAAAGCCCCTTTCATTATTGATCAGCGGGAGTGCGTTTTCCCCGTTTAAAGAAATTCCTTTTTCATTAGTTAAAGAGGCAATATGGGTCACCAACGTTTTTGGAGCGCTATAAGATGGAGCAGTATGTGCTTCTTGATCTCCCATTTCCAAACAGGTGAACGTGAGGGCCATATTCGATTTCTTAAATTGATTCAATAATTTGGAGTAGTTATAGTAGCCGGCACTATACTCTGCTGAATGCGGCAGTACGGGATCATTCATTTTCCAATGGACTCCTGAGATTTTAGCTCCAATTGGCACGCCAAAGACTTTGTCAAAATGTTTATGGGCGAATTTAGAGATTTTTGCAAGATGCTTTTCGAGTGCTCCTTGATACCACTGCATAAAGTCATATCCAAATTGTGTATCGATTGCTCCGCCCTTTGTGAAAAATTCATCCCCGTTTCCTGGCGGCTGTATCTCATTCCAGTTTTTATACGTTTTGCCCCAAGCAGCATTTAATTTTTTTATCGTTGAATATTTTTCTCTCATGGTTAGCCTGAAATCCCGTTTGGCTCCTTCTGTATAAACTTGAAGTTGTCCCCTTTCAGGATAATTCCAGCCATCAGCATTCTGGTATGAGGGATATCTAAGTTCCCCAGCTGGTCCTGCACTTAAATATATTTTAGCTATTAGACCCTTCTGATCAGCAAAGTTCTCTGCAAATGATTTGTACAATTCGTTGTATTGATCAGCTGTACCTTCCCACCAAGGAGCAAGTACTTCCTTATTCCAGAAACCACTCTCACTCTTGAAAGCCATGTTTTCGGCAGTGTCTTTATTCCAGAGCCAACTCGGGATGGGATAGTTACAATCATCCCCCACATTACCGCCGCATTGATGTGTAGACAAAATGGGCACCCATTTTAAACCGGAAGCTTTCACTGTTTCCCCATATTTTTTATAATAAGTCCAATCAAACTGATTATCTTTTTTACTCTCGACTAATCCCCACCAGATATCTGTCGTTATTGCATAAACTCCATTTTCCTTCAACTGGGTCAGCTCTGCTTCAAATGCATCCCAATCTGTTATTTCACCCAATGGGGCCATTACATAAAGCTTGTAATCTGGTTTTACTTCTGCTGATCCAGGTGAAGTACTTGATAAAGGAACAAAATACAGCATAAAGGTAAAAACACCAACAGATAATTTGTTCATAAGAACGCCAACCTTTCCCCAATAACTTAATTCATTTGTTTATCATTGAAGTCGCTTACATTCTTTTCGTTTTATTAAGACACTCCTTTACTGGAAATTATATTTGTTTTGGAAATATTTATCAATTATTTCGTCATGGTAATTTAGTTCATATCTCCTAAAAGAAAAAATGGATAGTCCCTAAGAGACTATCCAGAGCAGCGGGTTATCTACATTTTTATAAAACAATATAAACATTACCATCTTCTATTTCAACATTGAATGTTTTTACGCAACCATTATCAGGTTTTTGGACTTCTCCATTCTTGACACTGATTTTCCAGTCATGCATCGGGCAAAAGACGTGATCACCACTCACAATGCCTTCCACCAGAACACCGCCTTTATGTGGGCAACGATTTTCAATAGCTCGGAATTCACCATTTGCTAAATGAAAAAGAGCAATTTCATGAGAGCCTATGGTTACTGTTTTCCCTAGGTTTTTTGGCATCTCATTTACTGTTGAAACCTTTATTTTTTGAAGAGTCTTCCCCATGTAGGCTTCCCCCATATTCATTTATTTGATATAGCTGGAATTTTCACTTTTTGAAATAAACCGGTTTGGATCGCATTGCTCTCAATGATTTCTTTCCACGGTTCTTGCAATACCGAAATGGCCTCATCTAAACGTTGATTAAGCTCAATTCTTTTTTGTTTATCACCAATAATCGTCTTAATGGTATCGAACCCTACACGCTCCACCCAGACAGACGTTCTTTCTAAATAATTGGCAGTCTCCCGATAATGTTGGAGGTATGCACCTGCAATTTCAATTACCTCATCACTTGTTTTCACTTTGCATAATAATTCAGCAGCTCTTAAATGGGTTCCGCCGTTGCCGCCAATATAAATTTCCCATGCACCATCCACGCCGACAACACCAAGATCTTTGATACCGGATTCAGCACAATTACGAGGACATGCCGACACGGCCATCTTAACCTTATGCGGTGTGCCTACACGTTCAAATTTCTTCTCCAGCGCAATGCCAAGCCCAATTGAATCCTGGGTGCCAAAGCGGCAAAAGTTTTCCCCTACGCATGTTTTCACAGTTCGAAGGGTTTTTCCGTAAGCATATCCGGAAGGCATATCCAGGTCGGCCCATACACTTGGAAGGTCTTCTTTTTCAACGCCGAACATATCTATTCTTTGCCCGCCTGTAACCTTAAGTAACTTAACATTATACTTATCGGCAACATTTGCTATTTTCCGTAATTGATCGGGATTAGTGACGCCCCCATACATTCTTGGCACAACGGAAAATGTACCATCCTTTTGAATATTTGCATGTAGTCTTTCATTTACATAGCGGGATTCTTTTTCGTCCTCATATTCAACAGGATGAATCATGCCTAAGTAATAGTTCAGTGCCGGTTTACACTTCGAGCATCCATCACTTGTATTCCAGCCGAGAACATTCATGACTTCTCGAGTATGGGTCAGGTTTTTTTCGCGTATTTCAGCAACAACTTCATCTCTGGATAAAGTGGTGCACGTGCATATGGATTCCTTCTGGTTTGACTCACTGAAATCAGCGCCCAATGTCAGCTCGAGAATATCACTGACTAACGGCTTACATCCCCCACATGATCTGGAAGCATTTGTGCAGCCTTTTACTTCCTCGATACTTGTTAACCCTTTAGATTCAATAGCCGTCACAATATCGCCCTTCGTTACACCATTACAACCACAGACGATTTCTTCATGTGACATCGAAGTGACAAGACTGCTGGGATCTCCACTCGTTCCAACTTTTAGATATTCGGAAACGTCGGCATTTTTATTGATCATGCTCAATAGGTTATTGCTTTCCTTTGTATCCCCGAATAATACCGCACCAGAAATTTTCCCATTTCGAATCATTACTTTTTTGTAAGTACCATTCCATTCATTAAATTCTTTGATTGATTTAGCTTGTTCATCCTCGAAAATTTCCCCAGCCGAAAATACATCAACACCAGATACTTTTAACTTAGTAGACAGCACTGAACCCTCGTAAGCTTTGCCTTCCAGCCCGCAAATCTTTTTGGCTAATACTTTGCCTTGTTCATAAAGGGGAGCGACCAAACCATACACCATCTCACGGTGTTCCGCACATTCACCGACCGAATAAATATTCGGAATTCTTGTCTTCATATAATCGTCCACGATAATTCCACGATTGACAGGGATGCCGCAATCATTGGCCAATTGAACATTGGGCTTAATCCCAACTGCCATGACCACTAAATCGGCGCTGATTTCCTCCCCATCACTAAAGCGTAATCCTTTAACATCAAACTCACCTAAAACCTCCTGTGTTTGTTTCCCAAGATAAAAATTCATTCCCTGGCTTTCAAGTTCCCTTTGCAGCATTTTTCCTGCTGTTGGGTCCAACTGCCTATCCATCAAATATTCCGAAAGGTGAATAACATCTACCTGCATACCTAGATTTAAAAGACCCCTGGCCGCTTCAAGACCCAGTAATCCTCCGCCAATGACTGCTGCCTTTTTATAACTTTTTGAATATTCAATCATTTTTTCACAATCTTCAATATTTCGAAAGGCTGTCACTCCTTTTTTATCAGCACCCTTTATCGGTAGAATGAAAGGGATTGACCCGGTTGCTAAAATTAATTGATCATATTCGACTGCTCGATTTTTGTCTGAGTATATGATTTGCTTTGCGGTGTCGATGTTCGTGACCGTTTCACCTGAAAAAAGTGTAATATTATTCTCTTTGTACCAGTTCCAATCATTTATTGTAATATCATCTATCGTCGTAGCCCCTTGCAATACATTCGAAAGTTGGATTCGATCATAATTCGGATGTGGCTCACTTCCGAAGACAGTCACCTCAAACCTTTCTGGTTGAATTTTCAAAATTTCTTCTATACATCTTACTCCAGCCATACCATTCCCAATGAGTGCCAATTTCTGCTTAGCCATGTTTTGTCCTCCAATAAGATTTTTTTGAAAGGATTATGTGTTTGATTATAGGAGAGGTCACTATTTATAACAACAAGTATGTTATATAATCTCACATGATTTTTGAAAATCAATAATTAATGTTAGTTTTTATTACAAATATTCAGAAAATTAGGATATAATATCCTTAATGATCTAGCATAAATCCAAAATGAGGTGATTTTCATCGTCCTGCAAAAAGAATCTTATATTGACAGAAAAGTAATTTCCATCGGAGTGGTAAGAGAATTAACCGGACTATCAGATAGACAAATTCGGTATTATGAAGAAAGAAAACTCGTTTTCCCCGAAAGGTCTAAGGGTGGTAACCGTAAATACTCTTTTTCCGACGTCAAGGCACTAGTGGAAATCGCTGATAAAATAGAGGATGGAGTGCAAACCAATGAAATTAGACAGGAAAAATTAAAAGAGAACAGAAAAATTGAACAGGAAAAAATGCGAAAAAAAATGCTGCAGGGCCAATTAAATGCTCACTTTGGCCTACGTAATTGATTTTCGCTAAGAATCCGGAACTATTAATTCAATGTCCATATTTCAGTCTCCGATAATATTTTCACCTTGCACTTTTAAAATAACTGTTAACATTGTTACACTGGACATGATGACTTTCATGTCCAGTTTTCCATTTTCACATTTTCATTACAATAAAAGTTATCTAACTTAATCATTCCTCTTCTAAGCGAACTCCTTATCTTTTGTCTTCTCTGAAAACCATGATAATTTCTCGGATAAATTCACCACTTCTCCTATTACAATCATGGCGGGATTGGCAACCTGCTCTCTTGTAACAATCGCCACTATTGAATCGATTGTTCCTGTGAAAGTTCGTTGAAAACCTGTCGTTCCTTGTTCAATGACAGCAACAGCAGTTTCAGCCTTCTTTCCGCAGGAACGTAGTTGTTTACAGATATATGGCAGGTTTTTAATACCCATATAAATAGCAATGGTATCAACACCATGTGCCAAATGATGCCAGTTGATGTTATCAGGCTTGCCGGTCACGCCGTGTCCTGTGACAATTGCGAAGGAACTCCCCCATTCCCTGTGAGTCACGGGAATTCCAGCATAAGCTGGCGCAGCGATTCCGGATGTGATTCCAGGAACAATATCAAACTGAATTCCGTGCTTAACTAGCACTTCTGCTTCCTCGCCCCCTCGTCCAAAGATGAAAGGATCTCCCCCTTTTAGACGAACGATCGTTTTTCCTTCTATTGATTTACTAATTAACAATTTTTGAATGTCCTCTTGAGAGACACAATGTTTACCAGGCGCTTTACCGCAATAAATGTATTCAGCTTCAGGTTTACCATATAAAAGCAATTCACGATTAACCAATCGATCATACAAGATGACATCCGCTTCCGCGAGGCATTTGGTTGCCTTGACAGTAATTAAGTCCGGATCACCTGGTCCAGCACCAACAATATAGACCTTACCTTTTTTCATCCTTTTTCCCCTTTTGTTGTTTAGTCATGTAAAATCCATTTGATATGGAATGCTATGTGGTTAGGCTTACCCATAATGAACCTAAAAAAGTTATGATTAAAGGGAAGAAAACCTCCCATTAATTAGACGTTAACTCTACTATAGGATGTACTTTTACAGCACTGACTTTAAAGCCAGGCATTTTGCATGCGGGATCTAATTCCTTTGAAACGAGACGATTGACATTTTGTGAGTCTGCCCAATGAAAAGGAACGAATATAGTATCATGGCGAATGGTTGCTGACCATTTGCTTCTTACAACAATACTTCCGCGCCTTGATTCAATTTTCACCAAAGTATTGTCTGGAATATGATATTTCTTGGCTGTTTCCGGATGGATTTCCATATATGATTCAAAATTTCTGGCGGATAATGATGAGCTTTTTCTCGTTTGTACTCCTGTTAAATAATGTGACATGATTCTTCCTGTTGTTAAATAAAGTGGGAAATCCGTACATGGCTGTTCTTTTGGAACAAGAGGCACATTATTAACCACAACCATTGCCGCCTTTCCATCCGGGTGGGCAAAAGACGTTTCGAATAACCTTTTTGTCCCTTTATGGTCAATGGTTGGGCATGGCCACAAAATGCCTCCTTCTTTTCTTAATCGATCATACGTTATACCATAATAATCAGCGGTTCCCCCGCGGCTTGCCACTCTTAATTCTTCGAAAATCTCATTTGCAGATTGAAAGGGAAAATACTCCCCTTTTCCCAGAGCTTTTGCTATATCACAAATGATTTGCCAATCATGCTTCACTTCCCCAGGCAACGAAAAACTTGCTTCCCGCAACGTTACCCGTCCTTCTAAATTTGTCATCGTTCCTTCATCCTCTAAATAAGACGAAGTAGGTAAAATCAAATCAGCCATTCTAGCAGTTTCAGAAACGAACATATCCACTGCGACAAGAAACTTTAATTTTTCCAAAGCCTTTTTGACAAAGTTAGCATTTGGATTTGAAACAATTGGGTTGGAACACATTAAAAACATGCCGGTAATTTCACCTTCATTTATCTTCTCTATCATTTCGTATGCTGAGACACCTTTACGTGGCAAATCAGCCTCATCGATTCCCCATATTCTTGCAATATGTAATCTGTGTTTCTCATTTTCAATCATGCGATATCCCGGTAGCTGGTCTGCCTTTTGGCCATGCTCTCTTGCTCCCTGCCCATTCCCCTGTCCAGTAATAGCTCCATAGCCCGAATTCACTTTTCCGATTTTCCCTGTAACAATAAGAATATTAAGAAAATTACGAACGGCGGCTGAACCATCAGTTTGCTGCTCAACGCCCCTTGCTGTAAAAATCATTCCTGATTCTTCTTTCCCGAACATGACAGCCGCTTTTTGAATTTGGTCGCTAGGAACCCCTGTCATTTCGGCAATTTCCTCTAACTGTAAAGATGTAACATACTCTTTAACTTCGTTATATCCATTTGAACGTTCCCGGATAAATGATTCATCAATAAAATCCTCTTCAATGATCACTTTCAATAATCCGTTTGCCAAGGCGGCATCCATCCCTGGTTTTACTTTTAGATGTAAGTCGGCCATTTTCGTTGTTGTTGTTTCTCGTGGATCTACAGCAATGATATATGCACCATTTTGTTTCGCTTTCTCAAAGTACGGCATGATTGTCGGCTGACATTCCGCAATATTCGTGCCTGCCAAGATAATGCACTTTGTGAACGGAACCTCTGATAAGCTGTTGGTTAGGCCTCTGTCCATACCAAACGTTTGGCTTGCTGCCGAAGCAGCTGCGGACATGCACAAACGGCCATTATAATCTATATATTTTGTTTTTAAAGCTACTCTGGCAAATTTCCCAAGCAAATATGCTTCTTCATTTGAAATGGATGCACTCCCATAAACAGATAATGCATTTACACCATCTTCTGCTTGAATCTTAGTGAAATTCTCCTTAATGTGGTTTAATGCTTCTTCCCATGTTATTCGAACAAATTCACCATTTTTTTTAAATAATGGGTATTTAATTCGATCTTTATGCAGAGCATGTTGGTGTGCATTCATTCCTTTAATACATAAGCGCCCCTCTGAGGTTGGATTATCTTTTCCAATCGTCATATACTTTTTTCTTGTCACTATTTTTTGTTCCAACAGCTGCATCTTACATTGCATGCTGCAAAATGGACATTGTGTATCATAGCGTTTCTCTGATTGGACCTCTTGTTGCTTCGTTCGGAAATACTTTAATAATAATTCGGTCAAGGCTCCTCACCCTTTACTCATGGATTTCTATAGATAACAATTACACGTTAGTTTTCGTGCATCAAAAGGTACTTTCCACTTCGTTCCTTCTCTGACCTAAGCCATTTCCAGTCGTTGAGATAGTTGCTGACTAAGTTCATTATCAAACAATACTTCTCTAACATGAATTAAACCCACTCTCTCAATCCATTGCCAAGTCCGTTCTAAATAATTGGCCGTTTCCCGATAATATTGAATAAAGCCGATGATGATTTCAATTGCTTCTTCATTTGTTCCAGCTACACATAACAGTTCACCGGCACGTACAGTACGCCCGCTGCTTCCGCCCACATATATTTCCCAGCCCCTGTCAATGCCCATAACACCTATATCTTTCGTTGTTGATCCTGCACCGTTATGCATACAAGCAGATATGCCCATCTTTATCCGGTAAGGTGTTGATACATGCTCCAATCTTTTTTCCAAATCTACAGCAAGTAAAAGGGATTGCTTTTTATCACAAGAACAAACATGTTCACCGATACATGTTTTGACGTTTTGAACGGTGTTACCATATTTCGAACTTAACGGCATGTCTAAATCAGCCCACACACCTGGGAGATCTTCTTTTTTCACACCCATTAAATGAATCCTTTGTTCACTTGTTACCGCCACCTGGGATATATCATATTTATCTGCAACATTTGCAATTTTTCGCAAGTCTTTCGCATTCGTCATCCCGCCGTACATTTGCGGGATAACAGAGTATCGGTTATCATTTTGAACTGTTGCATTCTTTTGTTCGTTTATGAAAAGAGTTTGCTGTCTGATCTCGTACTCTGGATGAATCATCCCTAAATAATAGTTCAGGGCTGGCCGACATGTTGAACAACCTCCTGTATTTTCCCATCCAAGAACATCCATCGCTTCTTGGACGGATGTTAAATCTTGGAGCTGCATTTTATACACGATTTCTTCTTCCGTTAATGTCGTACATGAACACATTGCAGTTTGTTCATTAGCCTGATCGGAAAGATTACCTTGAATATATGTCAAAAGCTCGGTCACTGCGGGCTTACATCCACCGCAAGAACCTGAAGCCTTTGTGCATTGTTTAACTTGTTCCACGGTTGTTAATCCCTTATTTTGAACCGCTCCAATGATTGCCCCCTTTGAAACATCATTACAATTGCAAATGATTTCATGATTTGCCATAGAAGCGATTAATCCCTCAGCCGTACTAGGTGATTGGAACAGTACATGCTTTTCTTCTGACGTTACTTCTTGCCGCTTTAAAATCATATCGAGTAATCGTGAACTGCCGTTTGTATCTCCATACAGAACAGCACCTATGATTTTTCTTCCTTGAAAAACCACCTTTTTATAAACACCATCTAATTCATCAAAAGTTGTGATTGATTTCGTTGTTTCATCACCAAGGAAATCCCCAACAGAGAATAACTCAACTCCTGATATTTTCAACTGGGTGGAAAGGACCGAACCTTGGTATCCGGTGCATTTCATCTCACAAATATGCTTTGCCAGCACTTCACCTTGTTCATATAGGGGTTTAACCAATCCATAAACAATTCCGTGATGTTCAACACATTCACCAACCGCATAAATATTTGGGATGCTGGTTTCTAAATAGTCGTTTACAATAATGGCACGATTTGTATCAATTCCGCTGTCTTTGGCCAACTGAATATTCGGTCTGACTCCCGCAGCCATAACGACTAAATCTGCTTCCACCTCCGTTCCATCTTTAAAACGGACGCGCTCTACACGCTCGTTACCGATTATCTCCTGTGTTTCCTTTTTTAAAAGAAAGTTCATTCCCTGGTTTTCCAACTCTTTTTGCAGCAAAAGTGATGCCGTTGAATCAAGCTGTCTTTCCATTAAATGGTCAGCAATATGAACGACATTCACTTCCATACCAAGGTTTAACAGCCCTCTCGCTGCTTCTAAACCTAATAAACCGCCTCCGATGACGACTGCTTTTTTATGCTTGCGCGAAGTTTCAATCATCTTTTGGCAATCTTCAATCGTCCGAAATGCAATGACTCCTTCTTTATCAACACCGGTAACAGGAAGAATAAATGGGATAGAACCCGTGGCAATTATCAGCTTATCGTAGTAAACTTCCCGTTCTTTGTCTGTTTTTATCTTCCGAGTCTCTTTATCGATTTTCACAACCGTTTCCCCTGTAAACAATTGGATACTATTCTTCGTATACCAGCCCCTATCATTTATCGCAAGATCTTCAAACGAAGTGTTGCCTTGAAGCACAGTCGACAATAAGATTCGGTTATAGTTAACGTGTGGTTCGCTACCGAAAATAGTAATCTCAAATGCAGTCGGATCCTTACTTATAATTGACTCAACGCAGCGTAATCCCGCCATACCGTTCCCTACTAAAACCAGTTTTTGTTTATACATTTTATCCCCCCAAACAAGTACTGTAACAAGCCAATATAACCAGTAAACAAAGATCTAGATCTTAACTGAATTTTTTCCGAGTACCCATGTTTTTTTCCATGAAAGCTGAGCTAGGCCCAGGATAAGCAAAGCCACGATTCCAACTGCGGAAAATACTAAAAATCCAGTAGCATATGTCCCAGTAATCTGTTTTAACGTACCTAGTATGTTTGGAACCAAGAATCCGCCAACACCTCCGGCAGCTCCTACAATTCCTGTGATAAAACCAATTTCTTTAGAGAATCGCTGTGGAACTAATTGAAAAACAGCCCCGTTGCCCATACCGAGAAATAGCATTCCGATGAACAGTAGGATCGTAACGACAGTAAGAGAATAAAGAAAACTAATCCCAAACATACATATTGTGAGTCCAACGAATAAAAACATAAGCAGTTTAACCCCACCTATTTTATCGGCAATAAATCCTCCAACAGGACGAAAGAAACTTCCGGCGATGACACATAATGTAACAAATTCCCCTGCCCTTATTCGTGTTAACCCATACTCATCAACAAAAAAGATGCTTAAGAAGCTAGTAAACCCGACAAAGCCCCCAAATGTCACACTGTAAAGAATACAGAAATACCAAGTGTCCGTTATTTTAAATACGTTGAAATATTCCTTGAGCGGTTTTGCAGGCGGTTGAGATGGTGCGTCTTTTGCGATTAAAATATAAATGACGAATACGACGGTTAAAGGAATCAAAGCTAATCCCATAACATTATGCCAGCCAAGAGACTCTGCAATACGCGGTCCAAACAATGTCGCAAAAAGAGTTCCGCTGTTACCGGCTCCCGCAATTCCCATCGCTAGACCCTGCAAATGCGGTGGATACCAGCGACTGGCCATAGGAAGTGCTGCAGCAAAACTTGCACCTGCCACTCCGAGCAAAATCCCAATTAAATAGAGCTCGGCTAAACTTTCTCCGAATAACCATCCCCAAAAAAGCGGAATCATCGTAACAAGCATCCCGCCGATCGCTGTTTTCCGCGGGCCGATGCGGTCAGTCAAAAAACCAAGGACGATTCTAAAAAACGAGCCTCCCAAAATCGGAATAGCTACAATCAAGCCTTTTTCAGCTGGGGAAAGTCCGAAATCCTTTGTAATATAGACACCCAGTGCACCTAATAATACCCAAATCATAAAACTGATATCAAAATAAAGGAATGAAGCTAATAATGACGGAGCATGACCGCTTTTTTTCAATTCAGATATTTTCATTTTTCATCTCTCCAATACTTTATTAATTGAATATTTGTTTATTTTACTCTTATAAAAGCAAGATTTCTTTGTTTATGTAAGAAAACATCACACACTTTTTTTGTAAGTTATTAAATGTGTATACTTTAAAGGAGTTATTGGTCAAAATTTAATAATTTCATTTCCTTTTTCTAATATAAATTGAATGATATTGTGGTTTACTTAGGTGATGTAAAGTTTACTTTTCAGTTATGGAAGGGGATATACCAAAACCAATAAGCTTTTTCGTAATATTCTCCATACAAAAAAAGAGAAACCTAATGCTTTAGCTTCTCTTCCAGACTGTAGATAAACCCGATTATGATTGAGTTTGTTTACAGTTTAATTTGTCCGTTAATTTCCACTCCAGGCACTCGCTTTCCGCAGGAGTCCGTACATCCGCTCCAATCAACTTTGTTTTAACATTAAGATAGGACTCCTTATGCCTAAAGTCCTTTTTGTTTAAAATAGAAGAATTAAAACTGGAGGTGATATCTATTCAGCGAGATCAACTTTAAAAAATGACTGCATTTTCTATAGGTTGCGGGTTCTTCCCACCGCACGAAACAAGGACCTCCTTCATATGATGTGTTATGAGCGGCATGAGATATTTAATAATTTGATTATATCCGGGGAAAGGTTGGGTGCGATAATATGAGGCAATATCCATTTCACAACATTCCATTTCAAAACCTTCAGAAAAAAGACATGTCATTTGAAGAGGTATTTGTTCATATTGTTGAGTTCATGAAATTAAATCCTTCCGGTGACTATCGATTAATGGTCGGTACCGATTCGCAAGTACATAAAAAACATACGGTTTTCATTACAGGCATCGTGATACGGCAGGTCGGAAATGGTGTATGGGGTTGTATAAGAAAAGTGATGATTCCTAGAAGGATGCTGCATTTACATGAACGAATTTCCCAAGAATTGTCGTTAACAGAGGAGATCGTATCACTGTTTACGGAAGAAAGAAAAAATCAGTTAATCGATATTGTACTGCCTGCCGTATATCAAGGGGCAACGTTCACAATGGAAGGGCACATTGATATCGGGATTGGGAAGCGGAACAAAACCAGTGAGTTTGTAAAAGAAATGGTAGCCAGGATGGAATCCATGGGCGTGGAACCGAAAATCAAACCCAATGCTTTCGTCGCTTCAAGTTATGCCAACCGGTATACAAAGCAAGAGTAATGTCTCCAAAACATTTAATAAGCCAGAGTTCTCATCATTGGATTTCTTTAGGCTGATCAAAATGAAATTTTAGAAAAATATGGATAATTGGTACATGCAATCCCTATCGAAAAACAGCAAAAAACCGGCCTCAGAACGAGACCGGCTTTAACATTTAAAGATATAAGCCGCCATTGCCGTATTCAGTAAGAAAGTTTTAAACCACCACTCCTCAAAGTGGGTGTTTGCAGAAAAAATCCTGTTGTCCAAGTCAGTAACGAGGCATAACATTCCTGTTTCAATATAAAACTCCCTATTACAGCTTAAAGGTTAAAACTTTATTATCATTACGAACAGTGCAGCTTGTATTATTATAATACCTGTAATCCTCATAAGTTACAATGTTAATAATCACCATATAAATCACATCACCTATGGCTGTAGAAGGGAAAAGAAGCCCTATTAGCCCTTTATAAAAGAATTCGTATTAGACTAAAACTATTGATCAAAATAACCGATAAAATCCCCATGGTCTATATTTTGCAGATATAGTACCGTTTCTTTGTCAGAAATAGTAGGCAGTCCGAAATGTTGTTCATACTTCTCAATTCCTTTTCCTGTAATGATAATCCAATCCCCTTCCTTTCCTGCTTGCAACGCCTCCTGTATAGCAAGTGTCCGATCTGGAATAACCTTCCCATTTACAGCAGAGTAATCGCTTTGGAGTTTATTTAGTGACGATTCCATCACCTCTATTCCCTCCGAATTCAGATCATCCATCGTCAAAATCGAAACATCACTATGTTCCGATGATACTTTAACCATTTCAGCCCTTTTGGTTGTATCTCGTCCACCTCGGAAACCAAAAATATGATAAATCTTTTTGGCCCCGCATTCTTTGGCAGTTTGAAGCATATGTTGAATGGCATCTGCAGTGTGTGCATAATCGATGACTATTGTCGGTCCAAATTCTTTCTTATACATTTCAAATCTTCCTGGCACACCGGAAAATCGTTTCAGTGAAGTGAGGATTTCCTCTTTTGAAATTGGAAACATCTTCGCTACTGAATATGCAGCTGTTGCGTTATATAAATTATGAAGTCCAGGTATAGGTAACATAATTTTCACAAAGTCATGATTCTCATTCAATAAAATAAAGGGGTTTATTGCAGTATTATAATTGGTGATGGTTAAATCACAGTGATTGGATTTTCCAAATACAAAGGCACTGACATTCTTCTCCCGTAAGTATTCTTGTAGTTTTTCTCCCCAGAAATCATCCCCATTGATAATCGCAAGACCATTTGGTTTTAATTTTTCAAAAAGCAGTAATTTTGCCAGGAAATAATCCTCCATCGTACCGTGGAAGTCGAGATGGTCATGATACAAATTCGTGAAGACACAGAAATCAAATTCAATTCCTTCTAAACGGTATTGAGCTAATCCATGAGAAGACACTTCCATTATGACAACCATGTCCTGACTGGCTGCCAGCAAGGAATTCAGTTCCATGGTACCTGGAGTCGTATTATGGGAATCGACTTTGTTTCCATTGATAATATGATGTATCGTTCCAATGACGGAACAGGTTACCCCATTCTCTTCTAATATTTGCTGAAGCATAAAGCTAGTTGTGGTTTTTCCATTTGTGCCCGTAATTCCTATCATTATTTTTTGATTGCTGGGATCTCCATAAAACCTTTTGGCGATTAGCCCTAATGCTTTTCGGCTGTTCTCCACTCGTAAAAAAGGAACTTCCAATCCCTTAATATCGCGATTGCCAATCACAGCCGATGCCCCTAAACGAATTGCATCTTTAATGTAATTATGGCCATCGGACTTATATCCGGTTACGGCAACAAAAAGGTATCCCTTTTTAATTTCTTTAGAGTTATCGGTTACACCTGTGATGGATATATTTTCAACATCCTTCGGCATCTCCCCGTTTATTGCTTCTTTCAATATGTCTTTAAGGATCATTAACTTTTCTCCTTTTTCATGTAAGCTATTCACCAACTTTTGAAAATTAAATGCATAAGTACCAATAAGCCCATTTTTAGTATTTACCAGTACTCTAAAAATAATTGTCAATCTAGATTTTGTTAGTTGTAATTACAGTCAGAAGGAAAAAAAGAAAGAAAAGCAGCCAAAATTGGCTGCTTTTCTTATGGCTATAGCTGTATTTAGGTGTTGGCATACTGCAAGATAATTACGATTGAATTTCCAGGGGTTTTGTTTCGGCCTTTTGATTGTACAATGGCAAAATGAAAAACATCCCTAGAATAAAAAAGAAAGCGGCTGTTTCAAATATGGCGACGAGTGAAAATTGCTCTTTCAGTACGCCTGCTGCACTCATGGTCAACACCATCGATCCAGTGAATAACGGGCTTAAGATTCCATTGACCCTTCCGATGAACTCACCTTCGGTCCTCTGTAATATCAATGTATTGATCCCGATTTGAATACAAGGCAGCATTAGCCCATTAAAGAACTCGGCTGTAAGTGTAATCCAAAGATTTGTTGAAAGCCCCATTACCGCTAATCCGATAGCATTCACAAGCATTCCTAAAGCTAATAATCTTTGAGGTGCCACCTTTTTGGCAAAAATCATCACACCGGCTCCACCTAAAATCATGCCAAACCCATTCACCATAAATAACCATTGCAGATTTTCCTTAGGCAGTTCCAGTTGTTCTGTAACAAGGAATATAGAGAGCGGCTGAATGAAACCAAGTCCGAGCCCGGCTGCCAGAAAACATAAACCAAGCAAACTTAGTTCCTTTTTTCGCAACACATACCTCACTCCGCTTTTCATTTCCTGCCATATCGTTGTTTTTGCGGTCTCTTCATTCAGTTTACGATCTTTTGGAAGAAAGGCGAGTGCACCAGCTGAAAGTAAAAACGCCAGGCCAGTAATCGCAATCGAAATGTTTATCCCGAATGATTGGAAGGCGAATGTACCGAGAATCGGACCTAAAACCATAAATACTGCAAAGACGGTCTGATAAACAGACATCCCCGTCTGAATTTGACTTTCTGGCAAATGCATCTTAAATAGCTTCATGCCTGATGGCTGAGAAAACTGGGAAAGTATCGCCGAAATCAAAGTAGCGAAGAATACCATTTTCCAACTGCCGAAGATAAGCGAGATAAGCACAGCAAATACGGATATTGCACTTAATATATCACACCAAACCATCGTTTTTTTTCGGACTCCAGCGGTCAGCAAACGTCCCTCCAATAAATGAAAAAATAAAAATGGGCGCGAATTCCGCTACTGATATCATGGAAATGGCAAAGGCATCCCCGTTTGTCTTTTCCATGACGAATAGCAAAACTGCAAAATTCCGTACCCATATCCCTATTTGTAAAAACAAGCCTGAAAAGATAATGGCCCGGAATACCCGATTTTTAAATAAGTTAGGTTCCTTATTACTCAATGTTACTGATGTGTTTTCCCCCAATATAAAAACCTCCTGTGAGATATCTGGACAGGAGGCAGTACAATACAAAATTAACAGAGCAAAATATCCCTAATGGACGGAACACAATGATCTTTGTTTGTATTTTAATGTACAGACTAATCCTATCCAGAAAAAAGTTCGTATTTAGCACGCATTTTTTTCTTAAAGAATAGGATTAAATGATCATTGTTTAAAGGTCACCCTTCCATTTTATGTTAATTTCATAATAATCTATTTAATCTGATAAATCAAGGTGAAATCCATAAAAATAACCCATTTTTTTGGGCAGGGTTGTTCGACGTATTGTATAAAAAATGGACTTTCTTTAAAAGAAAGCCCAGACTGTAGACAAACTCGAAGAAAAGCGAGTTTGCCTGCGGTTTTTTTATTAAAAAACGTTCCATTTGATTTCAGAAATCTGCTCCCTTTCCGCCGACTGTCTGCCAAGCCTCCTAGCCGTAAACGCGTTGAGGGCGGACCGCCCGTGGAAAGCGAGTGCCCTACTTTCCAATCAACGTTCAAACACTTTCATTAAAAAAGTATTTTAAATTCCATTAGTTACCAAGAATTACTAGTTATGCTTACTGCCCTCTTTTATCTTCTCTATCACTTTTTCATGACCCTATACCGGAATCACCTCAAACAATTGTGATTCTTCTTTTCAATTCTCCAATATACGTTCATGAATAGGATTGCCCTGAACAAGCAAATGGGCAGATGGCATTATAATTTGATGCTCATGAAAAGCTGTCATCATTTCAAACCTCACGCTTCTCGCTGTTTCAAAGTAATGTTCAGGATTAACAAGTCCCACTAAGCATAGTTCATAACCAACATATTTAAGATTCGGATTTAAATCCGTGATGCCAATATATCTAAAATCCTCTTCAGGTGTACCATCCTCTAGCCTTAGAAGTGTTTCACCATACTTTTCATTGCAGATAAGGCATATATCTTCCAACAGTCGTTTTACCTTTTCAGGATTTTCTTGGTAACTTACTGTAATGCGTTCAATGATTCGCATTCTCCCTTTATTAAAATTTTGAATCGTCCTGATTTCACTGTGTGGGATAGTCAGCAATTTCCCTGACCATTCCCTGATCTGCATGAACCGGATACCGATTTCCTCAATCGTCCCAGAACTTGTCCCATTGAATGTCACAAAATTCCCCACTCGGAATTCATTATCTGATAGCCTTACGAATCCCAATAAGATATCCTTTAGCATTTGCTGAGCGGCAAATCCGATAACGACCCCTAAAATCCCAGCTCCAGCTAAAATTCCTTTTAGGTCTATAAACTGTCCAATCAAATAAATAAGGAAAAGCGCGGAAATGCCGTACCTAAGAGAAGAACGAGTAACCCCCTGTATCGTTTTCTCGACTTCTTCCTCAAAAAAATTGGACCTTTTAAAGAACCATTCAACCATTTTATTCAAAATATAATAAACCGCCAATAACAGTAAAGCTAATATAAAAAGCCTCAATAATAAAAATTCTTTAAAATAATCCATAGCAAGCTCAGTAAATTTCAAGATATTCATGTTCCCACCTCCATTACCACTTTATTCAGAATCGATTAAAATCCAGTCATCATCCTTCCCTATTATCCCTTTATCCAGTATTAGTCTCGTTTTAAGGCGATAGGAAACCCCTCGCTTATAAGGTTCCTTCAATATAGGCAGACAAAAGTTAAAAGGAATTTCATTGCTTTCCCCTGAATTTATCTCTCTTGAAGACAAAATGGTGCTCGTTTTAAGGATTTCGTCGATTCCGGTAGAATGAGAATCCATAATTAAATCACATTCGATCCTCCTTATTCTTTGCGCAAGAGTACCACCCTTAATCAAGAAATATCCATTTATGCATTCACCAGATTTATACGTGTTTTTCGGAAGGATTAAATCTATTTGTGCAGAACCTATCCCTAAAAGTAACAAAGATTTTCTAAGTATCAAAGAATACACTCCAATTATATATTTATTTGTAATTCTACTATTCCCAATATATTTATACATTTCCTTAAGGGCTGCATTATCCTGCACAAAAAAACCTTTACCATTTTGGTAAAGGTTTACTAAAAATAAATAGACCTTTACCAATAGGTAAGGTCTGGCTAACAACAATATGCTGCCAACAACACCGAGAGCAAAGAGCTCCGTAATGACGACATTGTTGTAAAAGCTACTCCCCTTTGGAGGATGTATTCAAGTATATAATCTATAATACGGTAGGATTAGAAAGTTTGTCAAACCTTTATATTTTATTATTTTCGGGATCTGCCCGGGAAATTCGGGTTCTTTGTACATATCTTGATATTAATGAAAATATAATGAATTAACTTGTCCCGTTATTGGAAAAGAATTAACTGCTGGGTTTTAAATAGGCCAGTTGGTGGAATAAGTATGTATCAGCCAAGTCCTTACAAATGGGTGAACGCTCCTTTCAAAAAGAATAAAGTGAACAAACTATGTATATATAAAATTTTATTTAAAAATTAACAAGATTTCTCTTTTACTTATGCCAATCATGTTGTAATATAAATGTAACAAATGTAATATTAATTAAACTTTCGTTACATAAGTATCCTAATAGGGATTGGGGAGATAAAATATGAAAAAATTTTCAGGTGTGCTATTATCCATTATCATTTTATTTTTCACATTAAGTGGTCAGGTTACCGCAAAAACGACATCACAGAATTTGTCTGACGCAAATGCATTAAAGATAGCCGATAATGCCAGCAAACATTTTTGGAATGCTTTACATGGGTACAAAACCCGTTCATGTTCACAAAAAACTTTCAATTATAAAGGAACAGCGTATTCATACCTTTGCCAAGAGTTTAATACAAAAGATAAATTGACTACCTACTTAGCAGAGACATTTACTAATAATGCAGTTGAAAAAGGGCTGAACAAATATAGTTACATTACCCATAAAGGGAAATTAGCCCGTCCAATCGGAGACGGCGACAGCATGTTAGAGTGGAGAAAAGCAAAAATTAAATTAGTTTATCAAAAAACTAACGTTAGATCCTACAATTTAACTGTACCTACAGTCGACGGTGACTCAGTAAAAAGAACAGTTACCTTTTATAAGTCCGGATCCACTTGGAAAGTTAATCAGTTCGATGCAGTTCAATAAAAAAATGGTTTAAATGTAACGCCTCATATGCTGTATAGTTAGTTAAAAACTATATTTCATATGAGGTGTTTTTCTGTTTTCCATTGTAATTTAAGAAATAATCTTACAGACTTGTAACAGCTCACTTTTCACTTCAGGGAACTTTCAAACAAAAAAACACAGCTAGATGCTGTGCCTTAACGGATATTTGCCTTACGGAAGCCTTGATAGGAATCGTAGACGGCAAAAAAGATGGAGATGAGTATGAGCCCCCAGTAAATCGAGGTTTTCCATTCATCGGTTGAAAATAGTGTTTTTTGGTACGCAATGAATTCCGGGTTCAATAAATCAGGATTACTGATGATGATGATGAAAGTCAGAGTGGATAACAGCTGGTATATGGCATGAAATAAAGCTAGTTTCAGGGTCCATCGCCTTAAAAATAATTTATAAATCGCCAAGAGCACCCCAATGATGACGACGCATGATACCAGCAGCCAATAGGAATTCAAGACGTCTTGATTGAAAGAAGGTGTCACGAAAATGAGACTGCCATTTCTTTTTTCATAGACTCCTAAGAGGTTTGCTGCATTGAAATAAAGGGCCGCGAAGACAGAAAGACCTAACAAACTCGCAAAAATCTCGATCATAGGAACCGCTTTTTTCTTTGAAATGTTCGTAATATCTTTTAGGTTTTCCGGTGTCCATGGTTTCAAGTCTTTTGTTAAAGGCGACTGGTCTTTTGAAGTATCCACGCGTTCTAAAATGGCAAATGAAATCGTTAACCAGAAAAACACTTGGATACCTGTACTGATGATACCCGCAATCCCTTTCCCGATTATTATTAAAATTGCGTCTACAACCGTATTCCCCATATCCCGAAAAGGATTATCCCCTATTAATCCGATCAGTGAAATGACTGCAGCGATTGGTAAAATCATTTTCAACAGACAGATATAAACATCAAAATAACGCGGTCCAATCAGATGCATCGGCCGATCGCGATAACGGCTTGCCAGTGTAACCGGATCTCCTAATTTTAAAAGAACGGATTTCACATCTTGCTCCGTATGATCCACTGGAAGCATATCTTCGATTGTAGATTGAAGCTCAAGCGCAATATCCTCCCGGTTTTTTTCTGGCAGCCTGCGGGTCACTTCCTGAATATAAAGTTCAATCAGCTCCATCTTCTCCCTCTCCTTTTAATAATATATAAAGCTCTTGAGAAGTTTTTTCCCATTCTTCTTTTAACTGGGTGAAGATTTCTCCCCCATAATCGCTTAAAGAATAGTACTTGCGCGGTCTACTTTCAGAAGTATCCCAGCTGCTGGTTACCAATTCTTGTTTTTCCAGGCGGCGAAGCAATGGATATAAAGTACTTTGATCAATGGTAATTCCCGACTTCTCTAAACGCTGGACAAGCGAGTACCCATACTGAGGGGTTTTGAGCTGACTTAAAACAGCTAACGTCAAAGTGCCTCTGCGCAGCTCAGTGGTTAATGAATTCAGTAAAGTGCTCATCCAATCACCTCTTCTCTATACTATGTGACGTACACCATACCTTATACTATGCATCATACACTAATTTAGTTCTTACAACACCATAAAAATGAAAATATATTTTATTTAAAGCATAAAAAAGAGAAGCGTTTCACGCCTCTCCGTTTTTCCTTTATTAATATCACACAAGAATGACCCATGATATCATCGTCGTGATAATTGGACCACTCCTTGTATTAAGGTTGCCATCGTTTGAGCTTTGTAGGCATCCGTCACTTTCAAATGCTGGCAAATCTTACTGAACAGCATTACTTAATCGACCGATGTTCTCGACTTCAACAACGACCTCATCCCCCTGCTTGATCGGGCAGCTGCCAGATGGTGAACCCGTGGCCAAAATGTCACCTGGCTCCAGTGTCATTACCTGTGAAAGCCAGCTGATTAGAAACGGAATGCTTAGAGACATTTCATTGGTATTACCGTCTTGGACAACGCGGCCGTTTAAAGTGGTCACAATCCGCAAATTAGTGGGATCTACCCCG